>CAZSHL010000056.1:0-8095 GCA_964606585.1 uncultured Piscirickettsiaceae bacterium | reverse complement strand
CCAGTCCGAGCATGAGAAGTATGACAAGCATCAGTAAAACGATGTAAGTTTTAAGGAAAAGGGCGGTTTAGATATCGCCCTTTTTTTTAACTAAATTTCTAATAAGTTAGATTCATCTTGTCGTAGACTTGATGGAATAGCTTGTCGAAATCCTTCTGTTTTTGCCAGGCATTTTTATCAAAGAAAGAGCTTGCAGGTATATCTATTTTGAAGTGTTTGAATTTATCGACACCACGCACAAGCATGGCAGAGTCTTCATTAATTTGTGTTTGATACATGTCTGTAGCGATATAGTTAACATTTAGACCAATACGTCGATTACCAGTTTTGTTGGGATATGATGTATGCATCATCCAGCCATGATGCAAAGAGGCTTCACCTGCCTTTAAGGGTACACAGATTGATTCCCCTTCAGAAACGTCTTGAATGATTTGGCCATGGTGGAGTACATTGTTACTATCTATTGTAACTTTATGACTCACCTGTCCGCCCTTATGGCTGCCTGGAATCATATGCATGCAACCGTTTTCCTCTGTAGCGTCAGACAATGCAATCCAGGCGGCAACTTGTTTGTTGTCATTAAATCCCCAGTAGGTGAGGTCCTGGTGCCAACTAACGTAGGCATCGGAATACGGTTCCTTGATTACAAATGTAGCGTTATAGAGTAGTATGTTAGGTCCAAGTAAAATTTCAATACTATCTAGAAGCTCTTTATTGGTTGCTAGCTTATATGCCATTCCTAGAACGGTATGGATTTTAGATCGATAATGAAGTGAACCTGTTTTTTGTTCAATAGTCTCAAGCAATTCAAGATAGGAGTCTGCCTTTTCCCTATCGACCAAAGGTATCGGTGAAAAATATCCAGCCTCTTCATATTGAGATTTGAGTTGTTGCATTGCTGACTCGAAATTTATAATTTGTAGCAATTCTACGATTTATCAAGAAAAAGTTCAATCGATGTTTTTATATTTTTAGTAACAGTCGAGCTGGATCCTCAAGAGCATCCTTAATGGCTATTAAGAATTGGACAGCCTCTTTACCGTCAATGATTCGATGATCATAAGATAGAGCGAGATACATCATAGGTCGAACAAAGACTTCTCCATCAACCACTACAGCTCTTTGTTGTGTTTTATGCATGCCTAAGATGGCACTCTGTGGAGGGTTAAGGATTGGTGTCGATAGCAAAGATCCAAAAACACCACCGTTGGATATAGTAAAGGTGCCACCAGTCATCTCTTCAACATTAAGCGTTCCTTCTTGCGCTCTAGCAGCAAAATCTAGAATATCTTTTTCAATATCGTGCATAGCCATTTTGTGTGCATCTCTTAGTACTGGTACAACGAGTCCACGGTCAGTTGAGACTGCGACAGAAATATCGCAATAGGCATGATAAACAATTTCGTCACCATCTAGATATGCATTCACAGTAGGAAACTTCTTGAGTGCCTCAACTGCAGCCTTTACAAAGAATGACATGAGGCCAAGCTTGACTGAGTATTTACTCTCAAAGGCCTCTTTATAGCTTGACCTCATATCCAATATAGCGCTCATGTCTATTTCGTTAAATGTTGTGAGCATTGCTGTGTCTTGGGTAACAGAATGAAGCCTATTAGCAATCGTCTTTCTGATACGGCTCATTGCAACCCTTTCTTCCATCCGATTAGCGTTGCTTTCGATTCGAGGATGCTCCGAAAGGATTTCTTTTTCATCCAACTCCTCAGTCTCTTCATTGCTTGTTACTTTTTCGGTTTGAGATTGTGGAATAGATTCAGTCTTCTTAGGTGCGGCTTTTTTCGGCTCTTTAATTTCAGCTTGATCAGTAGCCTCATCTGGTGAATTTTTTAAACTATTTTTATCATCTACCCCTTTATTCATAAGACCTAAAACCTGCTCTTCATTGACCGTTTCACCTTCTTGGGCAAGTATTTCTGTTATGACTCCTGGTTCGGTTGCAGGAACCTCTAGAACCACTTTATCAGTTTCAACTTCAACGATAACTTCATCCATCGCGACACTCTCGCCAGGCTTTTTGTGCCAAGTCGCAACAGTCGCATCGTTAATGGATTCTGGCAGTATGGGGACTTTAATTTCAATCATTCAGAAGCTCCTAGCGAATCTTTATAGGCTTTATACCAAGAGCTTGTTCAATGACATCTCTCTGGTTAAGGTTGTGGAGTTCCATGCTGCCTTCGGCCGGTGCTGAATATAGGTCACGAGCGACAACGTGAAGGGTTTGATTTTTTCCAGTACATTTCGTAAAGTTATGTCTTGATGTATACCAAGCGCCTTGATTAATTGGTTCTTCTTGGCACCAGACAAGCTCCTTAGCTTTCTTAAATTTTGCAATCTCAGATTTAAGAATGTCAGTTGGAAAGGGATATAACTGTTCCAGTCTTAAAATTGCAATGTTATTAATTTGATAATCCTGACGATGAGTTAGTAATTCATAAAAGACTTTACCACTACACATAACAATTCTATCTACCTTGATAGGCTTGATATTGTCATATTGTTCTTCATAAACATTCCTAAACTTTTCATCTGTAAATTTGTGAATAGGTGATGAAGCTAGAGGATTACGAAGTAGGCTTTTGGGCGTCATAATTATCAAGGGAGCGCGGAACTTCCTTATTACTTGCCGTCTCAATAGGTGAAATATTTGTGAAGCGGTTGATGGAACACAGACCTGCATATTATGACTAGCACAAAGCTGTAAAAACCTTTCAAGTCTAGCAGATGAGTGTTCCGGTCCCTGACCTTCTAGACCATGGGGTAGCAACATAACGAGATTAGATAGGCGTCCCCACTTTGCTTCAGCGGAAGCAACGAATTGGTCAATAATAGCTTGAGCGCCATTAACAAAGTCACCAAACTGGGCTTCCCATAGAACTAATGAGTCGGGATTAGCTGTCGCGTAACCATATTCAAAACCTAGTGCCGCTTCTTCGGAAAGGATAGAGTCAATGATTTGTACTTTTCCTTGTTTTTTACTAATATGCTGAAGAGGAATATAGTCTTCAATACGAAGCTGATTATGAATTACTGCATGGCGATGAAAAAAAGTACCTCTCCCCGAATCTTGACCAGATAGCCTAATATGGTTTCCTTCTTCAGCCAAACTAGCATAGGCCATAGTTTCAGCAAAACCCCAATCTGGATTAATATCGCCCTTGGCCATTTTTTGCCTTTCAGCCATTATTTTTTTAACACGTGTGTGCACTTCAAAACCAGACGGAACAGCTCGCAGTTTTTTATCAAGCTGTTTAATTTTCTTGTGGCTGATAGCTGACTCGTAGGGTTCTAACCATGAAGCGTTAAAGTAATCTTCCCAGATAATCTCCCAAGCTCTTTTCTTTCTTGCTTTTATAATATTGTAGGCCACCGTATCGCCATTTTTCAATTTCTTTCGGTACTCATTTATCATATTATCAGCATCTTTTTGATTGATAATGTCTTGCTCAATTAAAGTGTTGGCATAGTTTGCTCTAGTGGTAGGTTGTTTACGAATAGCCTTATACATCATCGGTTGTGTGACTGCAGGTTCGTCAGCCTCGTTATGACCATGGCGCCTATAGCACATTAGGTCAATAACAACATCTTTCTTGTAGCGCATACGGTAGTCAAGAGCCAAGCGAGTTATAAAAGCAACCATTTCTATATCTTCTGCATTGACATGGAATACTGGCGCATTAACCATCTTGACAACATCGGTACAATAATCTGTTGATCGGGCGTCGTGCTGTTTGCTTGTAGTGAATCCGATTTGGTTGTTAATGATGATATGGATTGTTCCTTTTGTAGTGTAACCACTTGACTGAGACATGTTTAAAGTTTCCATTACAATGCCTTGACCTGAAAAGGCTGCGTCACCGTGAATAAGAACCGGTAGGATTTTATCTCCATACTTATCACCTGCTTTTTCTTGATGGTAGCGTGCATAGCCTTCTATTACTGGGTTTACCAACTCTAGATGTGATGGATTGAACATTAATGCAAGATGTATATCATTTCGAGAAGTTTTAATATCAGAGGAAAAGCCTTGATGATATTTGACATCACCAGTTTGATTTTTCGATAAACCAAGATCACCATCAAATTCCTTAAACAAGTACTCTGCACGTTTACCCATAATATTAATTAGCACGTTGAGTCTGCCACGATGGGCCATACCTAGACAAACCCTTTTCATTGAATGCTGGCCTGAGTGTTCTATAAGCACATTAAGTAGAGGAATTATTGAATCACTACCTTCGAGTGAGAATCGCTTTTGGCCAACATATTTATTGTGTAAGAATTTCTCAAAAATTTCAGCCGCTGTGAGTCTTTGTAGAAGCCACTTTTTCTCTTCAGTAGTGCTTTGAGATTGGTTAGATTTTGTTTCGATTTGATGCTGAATCCATTTTCTTTCCTGAACATCAGGTATATGCATATATTCAGCACCCAAACTAGTGCAGTAGGTCTTATTGAGAGATTTAATTAATTCTCTCAGGGTACTACAGTTTGGTCCAAGATATGAACCAACATCATAGGCTATATCAAGGTCAGATTCACTAAGTCCAAACTCAGAGAGTTTAAACTCTGGCGTGCGGTGATGTCTAGGTCTATTTAAGGGGTCTAATTTTGCTCTTAGATGGCCAGAGAAACGATAAGCGTAGATAAGTCGAAGCACTCCAAGCTGTTTATCACTTTTGCCTTGTGGTTGTATATTGGTTGAAGTTGATTCAAAGTTGTTTTCACCGAATCTAATAAAACGATCGATAACATCCTGATGCGAACTAGAGTTGTTGTTCATTTTTCCAAAAGATGAAAGAAATTCTACTCAGTAATTTCAAGATTTTTATAAAATCCCCCCAACCACTTGCCATACTATTTGATAACTCAAAAGTTGCATTCCATGCTGTCATTAAAATAGCCACAGTTAGTGATTTTTTTATATAACAGTGATTATATAGTTATTGTTTTGGTATGGCTTAAAAAAAATTAATAAAATATTTTTTTTTCGTTATATGAATTTTGCATTTACTTTTGTATAAGAATTAAATTAAAAACACATTAAAATGCTACCTATAATCCAAACAATTCTAAATTAAATTAATATTAAATCTAAATATAATTTGCTTAACTGTAAAGAGCTATGAACAATCTATATAAACTTCTTGATGAAAAAAAATATATTCTTGCCGATGGTGCGACCGGAACCAATCTTTTTGCTATGGGGCTTGAGACTGGGGATCCTCCTGAGCCATGGAATATTAATTTTATAGATCGTATAAAAGCGCTACATCAAGGTTTTGTAGATGCAGGGTCTGATTTAATTCTTACGAATAGTTTTGGCGGAAACTCTTTTAGACTTAAACTTCATAATTTGGAAGATCGAGTATTTGAACTCAACAAAGCGGCCGCATCAGTTGCTAGAGAGGTTGCAGATAAGGCTGAACGACTAGTTGTAGTTGCAGGTTCTATAGGTCCAACAGGTGAAATGATTGAACCGCACGGTTTAATGACACCAAAACAGGCAACAGAAGCTTTTAAAGAACAAGCAGAGGGACTTGTTGAGGGAGGTGTTGATGTTTTATGGTTAGAAACAATGTATTCAATAGAAGAACTGGAAGCGGCTATTGATGCTTTAACAGGTTTTGATATACCAATATGCGCAACTATGAGTTTTGATACTGCGGGGAAAACAATGATGGGCGTAACACCAGCAGAATTTGCAAGAAAAGCAAAAGATTGCGGATTGTTTGGATTTGGAGGGAACTGTGGAGTTGGAGCACCCGATTTGTTGGCTGCGATTATTGATATGAAACGCAATATGGCTGGCAATTCGATAGTTATAGCAAAAGCAAATTGTGGTATTCCAGAATTCCATGACGGAAGTATTGTGTATTCTGGAACTGAAGATCTAATGGCTAAATATACTCATCTAGCGATTAACTCTGGAGCTAGAATTATTGGTGGTTGCTGTGGAACTACTTTCTCTCATATTAGAGCTATGAGAAAAGCTATAGATGAACATCAAATAATGGATTTACCGACTTTAGAGGAAATTGAAGAAAATATTGGGGAACTTTCAAAAGGTGCAAAAGCAATATTATCAGGCAAGAACAATACTATTAAGAAACAAAGAAGGAGTAGGCGTTCAAGATAGACCAATTATTAATGCCAAAAAAAATATATTTATAAGCAAGTTTTTTGCTATTTATTTCTAGCTATTACTCTATAAAAAATTAAAAAATAACAATAATTATGATATGATGCATGCCGTATTATAATTTTCTTGATAATTATTTTTTTTTATTCTAAATAAAGATTGATAGAACTATGAATGCTCCAAAAAAAGGTGTATCGATAATTGATAAACAGTTACCAAGCTTTGGTACCGATAAGCAACTCGAGGCATCAATTGGTAAGCAGGTCAGGAGTGCACGAAAATCTGCCGGCGTTACCCTCCAGCAATTGTCTAAACAGTCTCAACTTTCTGCTAGCATGCTATCTAAGATAGAGAATGGACAAATCAGCGCCTCACTTCGAACTATTCAATTAATTTGTCATGCTCTTAATATCTCGATAACGACGCTATTTAAACAGCACGACAAAGATGTAGAACCGACATTTATTAAATCAGGTAACGGACTAACAATTGAACGTGCTGGAACTCATGAAAAAAGACATTATCAGCTTTTAGGGCACACTGTAGGAGGTACCTTGAAGGTTGAACCGTGCCTCATTACGGTAACCTCACAGGATTATGAATTCCCGGAATTTCAACATCCAGGTGTGGAGTTTATCTATATGCTCAAAGGCGAAATGGATTATTATTATGGTACAAAGATTTATCATTTCACGGAAGGTGACTCGCTATATTTTGATTCTGACAAGCCTCACGGTCCTAAAAAAATTCTTTCTTCTGAATGTCAATTTTTAGCGGTAATCTGTTCAAACAACATAGTATAGAATTACTGTCAATTAACAAAAAATAAATATTCAGCCTAATCAGTAAAATTGATTGTCAAATTTTATGCTGAAATATTTCTTTTTTCCACCATAAAACTTAATCAAATTATTACTTTAAAAAGAAGAAACTTTTATTATTTATCAAATTTCTTGAAAATAAAAAAAATTTCTTGACAATGAAATATTAATAGGCGTATACTTGCAGCTCAATTTGTGGTGAAACAAAGAATTAAATTCCTAGTAAAGACCGCTTTCTGACTTTCGCTAGGTAACTACTCTAAATTTATCTGCAAATATACTTGTGTCTTTATTTTGTTTTCTTCTGACAAATTTTTGAGAAAACAAAATAAAGGCATAAGAGGGGGAATCTAGTAACTAGATTATTATTAATTTTATCGGAGAGATTAAATGACAGATTTAGAACAGCACGTTAATGAACCGGGTCGTGATAAACTGGTTAAAGACGTTAAAACTAAGATTGATGCCTTAGGCATTAAATACGTATATTATCAGTTTGTTTCGGTTACCGGTCGTATTGTGGGTAAAGGTATTCCAGCACGACACTGGGAACGTTTAGCTGAAAAGGGTTTTCAATTAGTATACGGTTCAACTGCAAACTTATTTATTGACCGTCATGGTGACTATATCGGATATGGTCCTGAGGCTTCAGAATTGGTTGGTATTCCAGATCCTGAAACTTTTTGTCAATTGCCTTGGGATAAACGCGTTGCTCGCGTTTTTTGTAGACTTTACAGGAACCGTGAAGAAAATGAGAATCCAGGTGGAGCGCTAACTTCTGATTGTCGCGGAAATCTATATAGACAGCACAAGGAATTTCAAAAGCAATATGGTCTAGATATGCGCTGTGGTACTGAGCCTGAAATGATGTGGCTTAAAAGAGGAGAGGATGGTGGTGCCGATGGTGGTGTTACTAAGCCTAACTGTTACCATATTGACCAATATGAAGAGCTACGCCCTGTATTTATGAAAGTTATCGAATATGCAGAACAGATGGGTCTTGATATTATTCAGGGCGATCACGAGGATGCGCCTGGACAGCTTGAGTTAAATACACAGTTTGATGACGTACTACGCAATGCAGATCGTTTGACAACTTATCGTCAAATCTGTGCTCAGG
>CAZSHL010000055.1:0-8245 GCA_964606585.1 uncultured Piscirickettsiaceae bacterium | reverse complement strand
CAGATTTAACTCCTGAAGGACTGAACAAGATCTATTTTACAGGTTCAGGTTCTGAAGCAAATGACACAATGGTCAGGCTTGTAAGGCACTACTGGGCTGCAAAAGATAAGCCAACAAAATCAATCATTATTAGTCGCAAAAATGCTTACCATGGATCTACCATGGCCGGAGCTAGTTTGGGCGGTATGAGTACGATGCATGCCCAGGGAGGTCTACCTATACCAGACATAGAGCATATAGATCAGCCATACTATTTTGAGGCATGTGTCGAGGCTGGAGAAAAGATAGATATTGATGAGTTTGGCATAAAGGCAGCACAAAGCCTAGCTCAAAAAATTGATGAACTGGGTGAGGATAGAGTGGCAGCATTTGTAGCAGAACCTATACAAGGCGCTGGTGGTGTTATTATTCCACCAGAAACTTATTGGCCGGAAATTGGTCGAATCTGTAAAGAACGCAACATTTTGTTGGTTGCAGATGAGGTAATTTGTGGTTTTGGAAGGACGGGTGAGTGGTTTGGAACTGATTATTACGACATTAAACCTGACTTAATGCTGTTTGCAAAAGCCGTGACTTCGGGATATCTTCCAGTTGGTGGGGCCATTGTATGTGATGATATTTTGGATACTCTAGTCTCTAGTGGACAAGAGTTTGCACATGGCTATACATACTCCGGTCATCCAACCTGCATGGCAGCAGGTATTGCTAATCTCGAGTTAATGAAGGAAACAAAAATAATTTCTCAAGTCAAAGGTCAAACCGCTCCCTATTTAGCGAGTAAGTGGAAAACTTTGGAAGAGCATTCATTAGTAGGTGAGGCACGTTGTCTTGGAATGCTTGCTTCTCTAGAAATTGTTGCTGATAAGAGTAATTACAAACGTTTCGAAAATAGTAAGGAGATTGTAATTAGGTGCCGTGATTTTTGTTATGAAAATGGTCTAGTTATGAGGGCGATAGTCAACAAGATGGTTATCGCGCCGCCATTAATCTGTAGTAACGAACATATCGATGAAATTATTGAAAAGGTATGGAGGTGTCTTGATTTAACTTCACAATCCATAAAGTAAATTAAATCAACACGTGCAATCTTATTACCAAGCCAGCCGTAATACAGAAATAAACCAACCCGAACTTTCAGGCGACATCGAGACAGATGTCTGCATCGTTGGTGGCGGCTATACCGGCCTATCGAGCGCTCTATATTTAGCTAAAGGGGGTGTCAATGTAGTGCTACTCGAGGCTAATAAGCTGGCCTCTGGAGCCTCTGGCGCCAACGGTGGTCAAGTCTCTGGAGGGATGCGTAGAGACCAGTTATATATAGAGAAGGTTCTAGGTAAAAAGTATGCCCACATCTTGTGGGATATAGGCGAGAAGGCTAAATATCATGCCAAGGACTTGATGGATCAGTACCAAATTCAGTGCGACTATAAAAAAGGCATTGCACATCCCAATCATAAGCAAAAGTTTTGTGAAAACTCGCGACGCTATGTTGAACATTTAAATCAGAATTATGATTACCACGATATTGAATATCTGGATGACAACGAGATGCAAGAGGTGACTGGCTCTGAGACCTATTTTGGTGGCAGTTATGATAAAGGAGAGGCCCACTGTCATCCGCTTAATTATGCGTTAGGAATAGCAAAGGCCGCATTATCAAACAAGGCGCTAATTTATGAAAATAGCGCTGTCACAAGCTATCAAATAAACAACAATGATGTAAAAGTAAAGACACATCATGGCTCTGTTAAGGCCAAAAGATTAGTGCTTGCATGTAATGGCTATTTAAACAATCTTGAGAGACGCTTAAATGCAAAAATATTACCAATGAATAACTATATCATTGCTACCGAACCGCTAGACGCCAAAACTATTAAAAAGATTAACCCGAGAGATATCGCCTTTGCTGATTCAAGGTTTGTGATCAATTATTACCGGTTAAGTGCTGATAAGAGACTTCTTTTTGGTGGCGGTGAAAACTATTCGCAAAATCTATCAAGTAATATAGTCCCAATCGTAACCAAACCGATGGAAAAGATTTATCCATTTCTTAAAGGAATAAAAATTGACTATGCCTGGGGTGGAAAATTAGCAATAACTATGAACCGTTTGCCATATTTTAAGACTCTAAGCAACGAAAAAATTATCACTGCCCAAGGTTATTCCGGACAGGGCGTAGCGCTTGCAAGTTATGCGGGAAAGTTAATTGCAGAAAAAATCAATGGCAACGGAGAAGTTTTTGATATGGTGGAGAAAATTCCGACTCCGAGCTTTCCTGGAGGTAAACTATTGAGAAATCCAAGTATGAAGTTAGGTATGCTCTATTACAGTCTACTCGATCGCCTATAATTTATAATAAAGCTAAATTTCAATGAATCAATTAAAGGAAAATCGTGAGCATAGATGACTTCGAAAAGACTAATACAGATCAAGCCTTTATGAAAAAAGGCTTGCATGGTAGAGATAATGAGATGACCTATGGTGGTGCGTTAAGCTTTTTACGGCGCAAATATACCAAAGACTTAACAGGGGTAGATATTACAGTGAGCGGTATTCCTTTTGATGCTGCGACGAGTTTCAGACCTGGTGCGAGATTTGGACCAAAAGCAATCAGAGAGGCATCCGTCCAGCTTGCTGAACTTTTAGCTTTTCCAGACGGTATTGATCCATTTAAGACCTTGGCAGTTACTGATTATGGTGACTGTGAGCTTGACTATGGCTTTCATGATAGGGCTGTTGCTCAGATTGAATCACATGCTACGAAGATTATTGATGCTGGAGTAGAAATGCTCACTTTTGGAGGGGATCATTTTGTTACCTATCCTTTGCTTAGGGCGCATGCTAAAAAGTATGGACCCATAGCGCTTGTTCATTTTGATGCACACACAGATACTTGGCCAGATGAAGATGGTAGGCTAGATCATGGAACTATGTTTTCTAGAGCTATCAAGGAAGGTTTAATCGATACTAAGCACTCCATTCAGATTGGCATCAGGACACACAACAGCAATACGAAGAATGTAACAATTCTTGATGCGCCTTGGGTCCATAAGCATGGAGTCGACATGGTAATCGAAAAAATAATTAAGGTAGTTAAGGATTGGCCTGCTTATCTAACGTTTGATATAGATGGCCTTGATCCTGCCTATGCTCCAGGAACTGGAACACCTGTTTCTGGCGGTTTAAGCTCTGCACAAGCTCTAGGTATTGTTAGAGGACTAGTCGACCTAAATTTTATTGGTGCAGATGTGGTCGAGGTTGCACCGGCTTATGACCATGGTGAAATCACTGCAATCGCTGCAGCGACTATAGCGCATGACTATTTGGTTCTTCGTGCAAAGCAAAAGATGAATTCCAAATAACTTCAAGATTATATAAAGCAATCTCAATTCAAAAAAAATATGAAGACAATAGGAATACTACAAACTGGAAAAAACCATGAAGAGCTAGTAGGTCAGTATGGTACATATGCTGAAATGTTGGAAGCTCTGATTAATGCTGAAGAGATGCTATTTGAATTTAAAAAATTTGAGATTCTGGATGACGAATTCCCGCAAAGCCATCTTGATTGCGATGGCTGGATTATTACAGGTTCCAAGCATGGCGTTTATGAAGATCTGCCTTGGATTAAACGCCTCAGTCAATTGATTAATGATATTTATCATACTGGTAGACCTCTATTGGGTGTATGTTTTGGTCACCAAATAATTGCCCAGGCGCTAGGTGGTCATGTTGAGAAATCAAAGAAAGGTTGGGGCTTGGGTTTACATACTTATCGTATTGATAATAAGTCTGATTTTATGGCCAACTTAACGGAACAAATTACATTAAATATTTGTCATCAAGATCAAGTCATCAGACCGCCTAAAGGGTCTGTCGTTTATGCCCAGTCAGATTTTTGTGAGTGTGCAGGTTTTTTTATTGAAGACAAAGTTCTTACGATGCAAGCGCATCCAGAATTTTTAGTTGACTTTACGAAAGAACTGCTAAATTTTCGAAGTGAGGATAGCGGAGGTTATATTCCTCAGGAAATTGTGGATAGAGCGATCAATGGTCTTGAAGCTAAACCTGATAGCGAAGAGTCCCATCAATTTGCTAAGACCATCCAACAATTTTTCTTAGGCTAGTCTGTTTTCAGCTTATTAAATGCCGTTGTTGCTTTTTCACTAACATATCTACCGATGGGTATCGCTGAAGTTGCAGCTGGCGAGGGTGCATTGCAGACGTGAATGGATCGCTTTGTCTGTTCAAAAAGGAAATCATCAATCAATGAACCGTCTTTTGAAACTGCCATAGCGCGAACTCCAGCAGGATAAGGCTGAAGTTCTTTTTTTGTGATGGAGGGAGTATATTTCTGTACTTGTTTTAGGTAGCCGCCCTTGTAGAATGAGTTTATTATTTCCTGTATACCAGTCCTAAAATGATTCCTGATAACTCCACCAAATCCTTTAAATGTAAACATCTGAAGAGTATCCCTTAGGCTGAAATTGATTCTTCCGTATCCTTCACGTTTGAATCCAATAACTGCATTTGGTCCAACCGTAATGCTACCATCAATCATCCGTGTCAGGTGTATTCCTAGAAAGGGTAATTTGGGATTTGGCATGGGATAGATCAAGTGTTTAACGTGTGTATTGTATTTTTCAGCTAGCTTATAGTATTCACCGCGAAATGGAATGATTTGAAAGCTTGTTTTAATATCAAGAAGGTTTGCGATTCTGTCTGCCATCAAACCTGTACAACAGATCAAATACTTTGCTCTAAAGGTTTCTTTTTTTGTAATAACTTTTATTTCATATAAATCCTCTTCGAGATTAGTTATCTCGGTATCGAGGAGATATTCTCCACCAAGTGCTTCATATTGCTCGGCCATTTATTCTGTAACTGTACGATAATTCACTATTCCTGATGATTTAACCAAGATTGCCCCTAGCCCCTTAATATTAGGTTCTATAGCAAGAAGTTGTTTTTGATCTAGAAGTTCAACCTCTATTTCATTCTCTTGGCATCGCTGATGCAAATCATGCATACGCAATAATTCACCCTCAGAGGTGGCTACTATTAATTTGCCGCACTGCTCGTATGGGATATTATGGAGTTTGCAGAATTCGACCGTTTCTTTTATACCCTCTTTGCAAAACTTAGCCTTGAGACTTCCCGGTTGATAATAAACTCCGGCATGCAACACACCACTATTGTGGCCAGTTTGGTGTTCCCCAAAAGATTTTTCTTTTTCAACTAGCAGTATCCTTTTATCGGGATTTTTTGTAATCAACGATAATGCGGTTGAGACACCTATAATACCTCCACCAAGAACGATATAGTCATGCATTATGTGAGATCTTTATGGCGCTAAATTGAAAAGGCCGAGTAAGTCTATCCGGTATTGTATGTTTATTTTCAAAGAGGATAGGTGCTAGAGATTTCAGCATATCTTCATAGACCTCCTTTTTGAAATTAATGACCCTATCAATTGGCTCCCAATAGTCGACCCATTTCCAGTCATCGAACTCTATTTTGGAGTGGTTATTCAGTGATATCTCGGTATCATTTGATGCTAATTTAACTAAGAACCAAACTTGTTTTTGACCGACACATAAAGGTTTATGTTTGCGTCTAACATGTATCATTGGTAAGTCGTATCGAAGCCATTTTGGGGTTTTGGCAATTAACTCAACTTGATCTGGCCCAAGTCCAACCTCTTCTTCAAGTTCTCGATAAAGCGCCTCTAATTCAGTTTCACCCCTATCTATCCCTCCTTGAGGCAGTTGCCAGGCGTCCTGCTTATATCGCTTCGCTAACAGGATTTGCTTTTTTTCGTTTGTAATTACAATGCCAACATTAGCGCGATAACCATCGCGATCTATCACTAGTCCTCGCCAGAAAAAACACCCAATATTTGTAGCAAACTGAGAAACAGGTTGTAGATAGAAATATAGAGTGTAACGGTCGCCATAATATAGTTAGTTTCACCACCACGGATAATATTGCTTGTCTCAAAGAGTATCAGTCCGCTCATTAACAAAATGAAGGCGGCAGAAACCGTCAGCGACAGGGTAGGGATACTGAAAAAGTAGGCAGCAATACCAGCTAAGAAAGCAACAATAATTCCAGCGGCAAGAAATCCCGAAAGAAAACTAAAATCTTTCTGTGAATATATTGCATAGAAAGACAGCGATAAAAAGATAGCCGCAGTCCCTGTCATTGCAATCACCACCAACTCTGATCCATTTGAAAAGAAGCTAGTATAAGCGCTGATAATTGGTCCTAGAGTTAATCCCATAAATCCGGTTAACGCGAAAACTGCCAGAATCCCGGATGCAGAGTTTCTTAATTTTGTGACTAAAAATAACAGTCCAAAATAACCACCCAGAGTAACCCATATACCGAAGTAAGGTAATTCAAGAGACATTGCTAGAAAT
Source organism: uncultured Piscirickettsiaceae bacterium (assembly GCA_964606585.1). GTDB lineage: Bacteria > Pseudomonadota > Gammaproteobacteria > PS1 > Pseudothioglobaceae > Pseudothioglobus. The sequence goes on along the minus strand of CAZSHL010000055.1, from coordinate 1,823 downwards.
GCCATCAATCCACTAAAAAGAAGTGTTGCAGCGAGTAGCTGGTAAGTGCTTTTAAGGGTGCGATTGATAACAATTGCATTTGTTGTTGTTTGAACGTTTGAACGCATAATCTTAAAATATTGTTTAAAGTGTAAAATATAGTCATTTTTGATTGAAAATACAAGGTTTTCATGAAACTTATTTTGGGTATGGGGCTGACTGGTTTGTCAGTAGCTCGATTCTTTTCAGCTAATAATATTGCTTATCGTATTGCGGATTCACGTTTATCTCCACCAATGTTTGGAAAATGCGAAAAAGAAAACCTGCTTTCAAATTATCATCTAGGGGATTGGAAAGAATCACTTTTAGTTGGTATTACTGAAATCATTATTAGTCCAGGGATTGCAGAAACTGAAGCAATTGTTACCTGGGCAAGATCAAAAATAATTCCAGTTATCAGTGATATTGAGCTATTTGGTCGCTATACAGACGTGCCAATCATTGGTATTACAGGGTCAAATGGTAAATCTACTGTCACTCAATTATTGGGTGAAATGGCAATAGCTGGCGGTAAAAATGCAATCATTTGTGGCAATATTGGTAAACCTGTTATGGAAAGTTTAAGTGATGAAGCCGAGTTATATGTCGTTGAAATGTCCAGCTATCAGTTAGATTATACAAACGAACTTAATTTATTAACTGGGGTAGTGACCAATATCACACCAGACCATCTAGATAGATATTCAAATTATGATACCTACATTGCTTCCAAGTTAAGTCTTTATCAGTATTGCCAATATACAGTTATTAACCTTGATGAGCCTTTAGTGCAAAGCATTAAGGGTGATAGTTGCTATGCGATTAAAAAGAGTGATAAAGCTTGTGATTATAGTGCAAAGAAGACTAATGGCGTGTATGAAATTTATAGAGGAAAAGATACTCTAATGACGAGTGAAGAGTTGTTAATGATTGGACAACACAATATTGAAAATGTTCTTGCAGCTTTAACTCTTGGCCAACAAGCAGGATTATCGGTCAAAGAGATGATGTGGGTAGCAAAATCCTTTACAGGTTTACCACATAGATTAGAGTGGGTTACAAACCTTGATGGAGTGGATTACTATAATGACTCAAAATCTACCAGTGCTATTTCAACTATAACAGCCATTAAGGCGCTTTCAGAGAGATACAAATCTATTGTTTTAATTTCTGGAGGGATAGCAAAAAATCAAGATTATTCAGAAATGTTTCAATTGATAGGGGAAAAAATTAAAGCTGTTTTTTTGATAGGTGAGTCTGCAACATTATTCTCTCAGCAGATTAATGGATGTCCTGTGACTATTGTAGATTCAATGAAACAAGCTATCTCCTCATCTAAAGAATTAGTTAAAGAGGGGGCGATACTGCTTTCACCTGGTTGTGCAAGTTTTGATATGTTTGTTGACTTTAATGAGCGCGGCGAAGTTTTCAAGCACCACGTTCTTGATGAAAACTAGATGATAAATTAATCGAGACAAACAATAATAATTACTAACTAGCGCCAAAGTTTTTCATCGCCATCTCACGCTCTTGACTATTAAAATTTGTATTGGGTTATTTTGATTTTTGTAACTTGATTATTGAAATACATTATGATATATTTGATTTGTTCGTATACGAACGTCTGGTTAATATGAATTTCAATATACAAATAGAGTAATCTTTGGATTATTTGAGGGACGTTTTTTAGAATGAAATTAATTTTTAAAAGGAGATAAGTGATGAAAAAAATTTTTATTGGAGTGTTATTTACACTCTCAACTTTTTTGGTAGGCATGCCAGTAGCTCAAGCTGACTATCCCGAT
>CAZSHL010000054.1:0-8255 GCA_964606585.1 uncultured Piscirickettsiaceae bacterium | reverse complement strand
TTGCAAATATCTCTTCTTCACTTGTAAAGGAGATATTATTGCTTGATGGCGATATAAGTGCCTTTGTTCCTGAAACTGTAAAATCAATACTTTTAGAAAGAAAACCGAAATAATCCTATTCACACCTTGAAATAATTTGATATATCCCTAAATAGGGACTATAGATAATTCAAGGAGTAAAAAATGTCAAAAATTATTGGTATTGATTTAGGTACAACAAATTCATGTGTCGCTGTGATGGATGGTGGCGCAATAAAAATTATTGAAAACTCAGAAGGCGATCGTACGACCCCTTCAATAATTGCTTATCCTAAGGATTCTGATGAAATTTTAGTAGGTCAGCCTGCCAAAAGGCAGGCTGTAACAAATCCTGAAAACACTCTCTATGCAATCAAACGCTTAATTGGCAGACAATTTAAAGAAGAGGCCGTACAAAAAGATATAGATCTTGTTCCTTACAAGATTGTCAAGGCTGATAATGGTGACGCTTGGGTTGAAGTCAAAGGTAAAAAGATGGCTGCACCCGAAATATCAGCTCGTGTTATTCAGAAAATGAAGCAGACAGCGGAAGACTATTTAGGTACTAAAATTAAGGAGGCGGTAATTACTGTGCCTGCCTATTTTAATGACTCTCAACGTCAAGCAACCAAAGATGCTGGAAAGATTGCTGGTCTAGACGTAAAACGTATAATTAACGAACCTACAGCTGCTGCACTAGCTTACGGAATTGATAAATCTTCGGGTGACAAAAAAGTTGCGGTATATGACTTAGGCGGTGGTACTTTTGACGTTTCAATCATAGAAATGGAAGATATTGATGGTGAAAAGCATTTTGAAGTTCTCTCTACTAATGGAGATACATTTCTTGGTGGTGAAGATTTCGATCAGCGCATTATCAACTTTTTAGTTGATGAATTTAAAAAAGATCAAGGAGTTGACCTTGCTAAAGATGCTATGGCGCTTCAACGTTTGAAAGAAGCCGCTGAAAAAGCTAAAATCGAGCTTTCATCTTCTGAACAAACAGAAGTAAATCTTCCTTATATTACGGCTGATGCCTCCGGACCAAAACATCTCAATATTAAGGTTACTCGTGCAAAATTAGAGTCACTTGTAGATGATCTTTTAAAGCGTTCAATTGAACCTTGTAAGCTTGCCTTAAAGGATGCAGGTCTTAAGAGTGGTGATATCAATGAAGTCATTCTTGTTGGTGGTCAAACCAGAATGCCTAAAGTGCAAAAAATGGTTCAAGACTTCTTTGGTAGAGAACCTAAAAAAGATCTAAACCCTGATGAAGCTGTTGCCATGGGTGCTGCCATTCAGGCTGGTGTTCTTGGTGGAGATGTTAAAGATGTGTTATTACTAGATGTAACTCCTCTTTCTCTAGGTATTGAAACGTTGGGTGGTGTAATGACAAAATTGATTGAAAAAAATACAACCATTCCAACACATCAATCTCAAGTATTCTCAACAGCAGCAGATAACCAGTCAGCAGTTACTGTTCATGTTTTACAAGGTGAACGCGAAGTTGCAAGCACTAACAAATCTTTAGGGCAATTTAATCTGGAAGGTATTGCTCCGGCACCGAAAGGACAGCCACAGATTGAGGTAAGTTTTGATCTTGATTCTGACGGTATATTGAATGTTTCTGCTAAAGACAAAAATACTGGCAAAGAACAATCAATCACGATCAAGTCTTCTAGTGGTCTTTCTGATGAAGAAGTTGAAAAAATGATTAAAGATGCTGAAGCTCATGCTGAAGAAGACAAAAAATTCCAAGAACTTGTCTCTACACGAAACATGGCAGATGCGCTTGTTCATTCAACTAAAGAAACACTTGAAGAGTTTAAGGATGAAATCAGTGATGACGAAAAAACTCAAATAGATACTGCAATAAATGAGCTCGAAGAAAGTGTTAAAGGTGACGATAAAGAAGCCATTGATGCCAAAGTACAGAATCTAAGTGAGAAAGCACAAGTATTGGCACAAAAAGCTCAAGAAAAAGCAAATGCAAGCTCTACAGAATCAAGCGAGGGTAATGGTGACGATGTAGTGGATGCTGATTTTGAAGAAGTTAAAGAAGATAAATAACTAATAAATTTTATTCTTCTATAAAAACCTCCTTAGAAATCTCTAAGGAGGTTTTCTTAATATAAAGGGATATATGTCGCAAAGAGATTACTATGAAATTCTAGGTATCGATAAAAATGCTGATGAGGCAAAAATAAAAAAAGCCTATAAGCGTCTAGCGATGAAATATCACCCCGATCGCAACAAAGGTGACAAGGCCGGCGCAGAAAAGAAATTTAAAGAAGTTCGGAAAGCTTACGATGTTATTTCTGACCCACAAAAACGTTCCGCTTATGACCAATTCGGTCACGCTGGCGTAGAACAACAAGGAGCTGGTGGCTTTGGTGGGGGTAATCCTTTTGGGGCTGGTGGCTTTGGAGATATTTTTGGTGATATTTTTGGAGGCGCTAGTACAAAGCCTGACAATCGAGGTTCAGACCTTCGATATGACCTAGAAGTTGACCTTAAACAAGCAGTAGAAGGCGATACTGTCAAAATTAGAGTGCCAAAAAACGATACCTGTGATACCTGCTCAGGTACAGGTGCAAAAACAGGCACATCAGTTAAATCTTGTCAAAACTGTCGCGGTACTGGACAGGTACAAATGCAACAAGGTTTTTTTACAGTTCAGAGAACTTGTCAACAATGTGGCGGAACAGGCGAAGTAATTGAGTCACCTTGTGGCTCATGTCGGGGACAAGGGGTTGTTAGAAAACAAAAAACCCTTTCAGTTAAAATTCCTGCAGGAGTTGATACAGGTAACAGAATTCGTTTATCTGGCGAAGGTGAAGCAGGATTGCGTGGTGGTGCTACAGGTGACCTTTACGTTCAAATACATGTCAAAGAACATTCTATATTTCAACGTGAAGGAAATGATTTATACTGCGAAGTGCCGATTAGTTTTGCAACAGCTGCATTAGGTGGCTCTATCGAAGTCCCAACACTAGCGGGAAAACTTAAAATAAATGTTCCTGCTGGAACTCAAACCTCAAAACTATTTAGACTTAGAGGCAAAGGGGTGCCTGCTATAAGGCATGGAGGTTCAGGCGATTTACTTTGCCAAGTAAAAGTTGAAACTCCTGTCAATCTAAATAAAAAACAAAAAGATCTTATAAAAGACTTTACTAATTCATGTAATGAAAAACAACACCCTGAATCTAGCTCCTTCTTTGGTAAAATGAAATCCTTCTTTGAGTAAACTTCAAACACCTAAATGAAAATACATAAAATTAGAGCCCGTGAGGTTCTCGATTCTAGAGGAAATCCAACTATTGAAGCTGACGTTATTCTCGATAACGGTATTAAAGGTAGCGCTATGGTGCCTTCTGGAGCCTCAACAGGACAAAGAGAGGCATTGGAATTAAGAGATGGTGACAAGAATCGCTATCTTGGTAAAGGTGTAAGCAAGGCTGTAGATTTCGTTAACCACGAAATCAATGAGGCACTTCTTGGAATGGATATTTCAAATCAACAATCAATTGATCAAAAAATGATTGATATTGATGGAACCGATTCAAAATCTCGACTAGGAGCAAATTCTATATTAGCGGTTTCACTTGCAAGCGCACATGCCAATGCTAACTTGAATGGGGAACAACTATTTCGTTCATTCGATTTTTCTAATAAATACCAACTTCCAGTTCCAATGATGAATATTATCAATGGTGGAGAACATGCGAACAATAGTGTTGATATCCAAGAGTTTATGATTATTCCAGCTGGTGCTCCAAATTTTAAAGAGGCTCTAAGATATGGCGCAGAAGTTTTTCATCACCTAAAGTCAGTACTTAATCAAAGAGGATTTAATACCGCTGTTGGTGATGAAGGTGGCTTTGCTCCAGACTTAAATTCTAACGAAGAAGCTCTAAAAGTAATCATTGAGGCAATTGAAAATGCAGGTTACATTCCTGGTAAAGACATCTATATTGGAATTGATGCTGCCAGCTCAGAGTTTTATGAAAATGGCACTTATAACCTGTCGTCAGAAGGTTTATCACTCAGTAGCGAAGAGTTTACCAACTATTTAGCTTCATGGGTTGAAAAATACCCAATCATATCAATCGAGGATGGTATGGATGAAAATGATTGGTCAGGTTGGGAAATGTTAACCAATAAACTCTCAAAAAAGGTACAGTTGGTGGGAGACGACCTGTTTGTAACAAATAGTAAAATATTAGCTCAAGGTATTGAAAAAGGTGTAGCTAACTCAATCCTTATTAAAGTTAACCAAATTGGTACATTATCAGAAACTTTTGAAGCCATGAGGATGGCTATAAATTCTGGTTATACTTGTGTTATGTCACACAGGAGTGGTGAAACTGAAGATACTACTATTGCGGATCTCTCAGTTGCTACAAGTTGCGGACAAATAAAAACTGGTTCACTATCTCGCTCGGACAGGCTCGCAAAATATAATAGGCTGCTACGTATTGAGGAAGAGCTTGCAAGCAATGCAATTTATCCTGGTCTTGATGCATTTAAACACTTTTCAACATAATTGGTACTATTTGTTTTAGTCTTGTATGATTTATTTAAGGTTAAAATAAATACTACTATTGTTTATGGTTATTTGATTGGAATCACTTTCGACCTTTTGGCTTAGCGTCTTACTTTTCGCCTTAATTCTAGTTTCTGCTTTTTTTTCGAGTTCTGAAACTTCAATGATGGCGATAAACCGCTATCGCCTAAAAACCCTTGCAGCTAAAAACAATACTCAAGCAAAAAGAGTAGAAAAACTCCTCAAAAATGTTGAATATTTAATTGGCGGCATACTTCTTGGCAACAACTTTGTCAATATCCTCGCAGCCAGTATAGCAACAATACTAGCACTGAAGATTTGGGGTGAAGGCTCTGTCTTATTTGCCTCCTTGGTTTTAACTTTAGTTATTTTAATCTTTGCAGAAACAGCCCCAAAAACATATGCAGCAAACAACCCTGAAAAAGTTGCTCTACCTGCTGCTATAGTTTTAGAGTTTATTATCAAACTCTTTAGACCAATAATTTGGCTCATTTCTAACACTTCACAACTCATTCTAAAACCTTTTGGGTTTAACAAACAAAGTAAAGATAAATTAACTTCAGAAGAACTCAGAATGGCGGTTATTGATTCGAAATCAATGATTGCGAAAAACTATCAAAAAATGCTACTTAATATCATTGATTTAGAAAAAGTTCGAGTTGAAGACATAATGATTCCTCATAATGAACTTATTAGTATAGATATCAATAATGAAGATGACTTTTTTGATCAACTTAAACGTATACAACATAACAAACTTATTATTTTTGATAAGACTGAAGATAATATTATAGGTACAGTACACATGAGGGATGTTGTAAACCTTTTCGCAAAAAATGAAGCCACTATGGTTAACATTAAGGGACTCATCCGTGAGCCTTACTTTATCCCAGAAGGTACGAGCCTTTCCTCACAACTTGAACACTTTAAAAAACAAAAAAGACGCTTAGGTATGGTTATTGATGAATATGGCGAGATTAAGGGGATGGTTGTTTTAGAAGACATCTTAGAAGAAATCGTGGGCCAGTTTACCTCCAATCAAGGAGAAAGCATACAAGAAGTTACCGAGAAAGAAGATGGTAGTTATGTTGTAGATCCAAGGATTAGCATTCGTGAACTCAATAATATTATAAAGTCTGATTTACCTTATGGAAATGCAAAAACCCTGAATGGTCTTATTTTAGAACGTTTACAGAGCTTTCCCCAACATAATGTTTCACTTAAAATTGACGAATTAATAATTGAAATTTTACAAGTATCGAAACAAGGAATTAAACTCGTAAAAATCAATAAAATAAATTAGATTTTAAAGCCACTAAATAAAGACTAACTTTAACGTTGGTTATTTTATAGTAATTTGTTGATGGTCAATTTAAGAGAGTCTTTCCAAAAAGGAATTTCTAATCCAAAATATTTAACTATCTTATCAGTATTAAGAGAACTATATTTCGGTCTTCTAGCAGCTGTCAAATAGTCTTTTGTTTGGATTGGAAGGACTTTACAATCAATATTAGCCAACTTTATAATTTCTCTTGCAAATTCAAACCAGCTACACACTCCATTGTTTGAGTAATGATAAATTTCTGTTGATTGTTCTGAATTTCTATATTTTTTATGACTAATAATATTTAATATCACTTTTGCCAAATCACTCGCATTTGTTGGTGAACTAAACTGATCAGAAACTACACTAAGTTTATCAAACTTTTGTGCTTTTCTTATAATCGTATTAACAAAATTATTAGAATACTCTGAGTAAAGACAACTAGTCCTAATGATTATTGCATTTTTTTGCATGTTAGAACAAACTGCTATCTCTCCAAGTAATTTAGACTTTCCATAAATATTTAAAGGACTAGGTTGATCGGATTCTAAGTAGCTTTTTTCGCTAACACCATCAAATATATAATCTGTTGAGATGTGGATTAGTTTAACTTTATACTTATTTGAAATCTCGGCAATTTTGCTAATAGCTAAATAATTAATATAATTAGCAAGGTCTATATCTTTTTCTGCCTTATCGACTGCAGTATATGCCGCACAATTAATAATAACATCAAATCTGTTGTTATTAAAGTAGTTGATAATACTCTCTTGATTACTTAAATCTAACTCTTCTCTACCAACAAAAATAAACTCACTATTTTGTTTATTATTGGTAACAATCTTATGGATAGATTTGCCCAATTGGCCACTCTTACCTGTAACGAGTATTTTCATTTCTAATTAGTCAAATAGTTCAAGCACATCAGATAAATCAGGGTGGCTCCTATCTCTATTTGAGAGCTGTAACTTATCTACAGCTAACTTCCAATCAATGCCTAACCTACTATCATTGAAGGCAATGCCTCGCTCATGCTCTGGAGCATAATAATTATCAACTTTATAGATAAGTGTTGCGCTAGAACTTAACACGACAAACCCATGAGCGAAACCATGTGGTACAAATAATTGGTGTTTATTTTTTTCAGTTAATTCTACGGCCACATGCTGACCAAAAGTATTACTAGACTTCCTAATATCAACTACCACGTCTAATACACTACCTTTAATAACTCTTACTAACTTTGCTTGAGAATAGGGTTCTAGTTGATAGTGAAGTCCTCTTAATACACCCTTGCTTGATTTAGACTCATTTTCTTGAATGAAGTTAACTTGAAATCCTAAAGCTTTTTCAAATAGTTCCTGTCTAAAAGCCTCTACAAAGTAGCCACGATCATCGCTATGAACGGTAGGTTCTATTAATATTACATCTGCAATTGACTGAGGAGTATATTTCAACTATTTTCCTCTACACATTGAAGCAGATACTTGCCGTACTGATTATTGGAAAGTGGCTGAGCTAATTCTATCAATTGTTCTTTAGAAATATAACCTTGTTGAAAGGCAATCTCTTCAATACAGGCTATTTTTAACCCTTGCCTTCTCTCTACAGTTTCGATAAAAGTTGAAGCTTCTAATAGGTTTTCATGTGTGCCAGTGTCCAACCATGCAAAACCTCTTCCCAAAAGTTCTACAGTTAATCGTTGTTCATTTAGGTACATCTGATTAACTGTGGTAATCTCTAATTCACCTCTGTCAGACGGTTCAATTTCGGCCGCTTTTTTAACCACATCATTAGGGTAGAAGTACAAACCGGTAATTACGTAGTTACTTTTTGGTTTTTTTGGCTTTTCTTCGATACTAAGAACTTTACCACTTTTATCGAAATCAACCACACCATAACTTTCCGGATCTTGTACATGATATCCAAATACAGTTGCCAATTTTTTATCTTTTGCATTCAGAACTGCATTTGATAGCAAGTCACTAAAACCTTGGCCATAATATATATTATCTCCCAGTATTAGGCAGGCATCATCATCTCCAATGAAATCTTTACCTAATACAAACGCCTGTGCTATACCATCTGGAGAGGGTTGTACAATATATTCAAACTTCATACCTATATTATCACCGTCGCCTAATAGCTGTTCAAACCTTGAAAGATATTCTGGTGAAGAAATAATAAGTACCTCTTTAATACTAGATAGTATTAGAATCGACAATGGATAATAAATCATTGGTTTATCATATATAGGCAAAAGTTGTTTTGATACACCTTTTGTAAGAGGATAAAGGCGTGTTCCTGAGCCTCCAGCTAAAATTATGCCTTTCATTATTCAATAAC
>CAZSHL010000053.1:1505-8400 GCA_964606585.1 uncultured Piscirickettsiaceae bacterium | reverse complement strand
ATAAAATCTTATCAGCCGTTGGATCAAGTATAGAACCAAGTCTTGTCTGAAGTGAAAAATGTTTTGCAATCCATCCATCCATAGCATCGGTAATTCCAGCAAATACAAAAAACAACAATACTAATTCATATTGTTTATTTAAAAGTGTTATTACAATCGGAACTGTTAAAATGATTCGTAAAATTGAAAGTATATTGGGTATCATTTTAAAACTCATAAATGTGACCGCCTCTATTCGCTATTTTTAAACATTAATTATACGGAAAACTAATATGTCATCTTTGACTTATAAAGACTCAGGCGTTGATATAACGAAGAGTAACAAGCTAATAGAAAAAATAAAGCCCATTGCAAAAGCCACTTCACGTCCAGGAGTTTTGAATGGACTGGGTGGTTTTGGCGGAATGTTTGAAATACCTAAAGATAAATATCATAACCCAGTTTTAATTTCAGGAACAGATGGTGTTGGAACAAAACTAAAGGTTGCCGAGATGCTAAATCAACATGACACAATCGGAATCGATCTTGTGGCAATGTGCGTTAATGATCTTATCGTTCAGGGAGCGGAGCCTCTTTTTTTTCTAGATTACTATGCTACAGGTTCAATTAACTCTGAAATAGCAAGTTTGGTTATATCTGGAATAGGGAAAGGTTGTATCGAGTCCGGTTGTGCCCTAATTGGAGGAGAGACTGCAGAAATGCCTGGAATGTATAAGGGAGAAGAATACGATTTAGCGGGTTTTTGTGTTGGAATAGTTGAAAAAAACAAAATCATTGACGGTTCTAAAGTTTCCTTGGGAGATCATATTGTTGCGTTAGGTTCCTCTGGACCTCACTCTAATGGCTACTCATTGATACGAAAAGTTCTTGAAAAAACAACAGCTAGTCCAGATCAACTCAGATCCTTAATAGAGCCAACAAGAATCTATGTTAATTCAATTCTTTCTCTAATTAAAAACGTGCCAGTTAATGCTATATCGCACATCACAGGTGGTGGGTTATTGGAAAACATACCAAGAGTTCTACCTAATAATCTTGCTGCAAGATTAGATACTAGTTCATGGACAATACCAAAAATTTTTAAGTGGCTCCAAGATGAAGGTAACATTGACTCAAAAGAAATGTTTCGTGTTTTAAACTGTGGAATTGGAATGGTTGTTGTTATACCGAATGATTCTAGTCAAGCTGCCATTGATTGCCTTAAAGATTCTGGTGAAAATGCATGGTTAATTGGAGAAATAACCAATTCAACTGGCAATCAAGTTATTCTCTAATTAAATGAACAGTGTAGTTCTCATTTCTGGTGATGGCTCTAACCTACAATCAATTATTGATAATGCACGTGAGATAGACCTAAATATATGTTGTGTGATTAGTGACAATCCCAAAGCTTACGGACTAAAAAGAGCTGAAAAAGCAAATATTCCAATTACTATTGTTGACTATCAATTATATGATTCTAGACTTGCAGCTGATAAAGAGATTATGAAGCATATTGATATTTATAAGGCTGAGTTGATTATTTTAGCCGGCTATATGAAAATTCTTTCAACTGAATTCATTGATAAATATCTTGGAAAAATACTAAATATACACCCATCGCTTTTACCAAAATTTCCTGGGCTAAATACACACCAAAGAGCCATTGATGCTGGTGAAAAAATTCATGGTGCGAGTGTGCACTTTGTTACAGAAAAACTTGATAGCGGCCCTGTAATCGCACAAAGCAGTGTTCAGATCAACCCTTCGGATAATGCCAAAAGTCTCGCAAGTAAAGTTTTAAAAAAAGAACACGTTTTATATCCAAAAATAATTCACTGGTATACTCAAGGAAGATTGAGACTTACTGATAAAAATACTATTGAACTAGATCGCAAGTAATATGAAAAGATTTTTTATTCTCATTGCATTATTATCTATATTATCAACATCACATGCTTTTTCTTCATATCAAGCAAAGTATGATCTTTTTGCAGATACTGACCTAGGAAATTTTAATATTGGTAAAGTTGTATTTGATTTAGAAGTTGAAGGCAATAAATATGTATATAGTAGCGACGCTTCAACAGCTGCCCTCTGGAGCGCTTTATACGACTATACAAGAACAGAAACTAGCATTGGTATAAAAGACAGTAATGATTTAGTCAGTAGCTATTATATTCTTAATGAAGATATTAAAGGCACTACAAAAAATAACTATGAAATACACTTTTTTCAAAAACAAAATTTTGCCACATATAACGGTGAAGTGTATATCGGAGAAATTGAACCAGGAGGTCTAGTAGATAATTTAAGTGTCTACCTTGCTCTATCTGAAGACATGAAATCCAATCCTAATCAAAAAGTATATAACTATCAAGTTGCCAATTCTGATGGAATTAATCGACAAGACTTTACAGTTGATGGCATTGAAACTATAACCATTAACGAAAAGGATATTGAAACAATTAGAATTCTTTGTCCAGAATTAGATCTTTCACTTAACTTGTCAGAGGAATATGGGTACCTCCCTGTTAGTATTTCTAAAAATAATGGCAAGAACCATTTTTATATGATTCTAAAAGAATATACAAAATATTTATCTAAAGGTATTTCGATAAATACTGACCAGTAAAAGATTTTTTGTTTTTTGAAATATCCTCAGGTGTTCCGTAGGCAATAATTTCACCCCCTTTGCCACCTCCTTCTGGTCCAAGATCAACCACCCAATCAGCCATCTTAATAACATCCAGATTATGTTCAATAATTACAATGGTGTTTTTTCTATCTCTTAAACGAGAAATTACATTAAGAAATTGTTTTATATCATGAAAGTGAAGGCCAGTTGTTGGTTCATCCAAAATATATAGTGTCTGACCAGTGTCTGTTTTGGAAAGCTCTTTTGAAAGCTTAATTCGCTGCGCTTCTCCACCAGAAAGAGTTGTCGCATTTTGACCAAGCGTAATGTAAGTAAGACCAACATCCATTAGAGTTTGTAGTTTTTGAGTAATCTTTGGAATTGCATGAAAAAAATCAAGAGCACTTTCCACTGTCATATCTAAAACCTCTGCAATGCTTTTTCCTTTATAACTAACTTCTAGAGTTTCACGATTATATCTACTACCAGAACAGACATCACAAGAAACATAAATATCTGGCAAAAAATGCATTTCGACCTTGATAAGGCCATCTCCTTTACATGCCTCACATCGACCACCAATTACGTTAAAACTAAATCGACCTGATTTATACCCTCTAGAGCGTGATTCAAGGGTTTGAGCGAAAAGCTCACGGATTAAGGTAAATACACCGGTATAAGTTGCTGGGTTGGACCTTGGGGTTCTACCAATAGGACTTTGATTGATATTTACCACCTTGTCTAAATATTGTAAACCGTCAACTTTCCTATAAGGTGCAATTGTAACCTGGGTTTTATTTAAATATTTTGCTGCCAGCTGATATAGTGTGTTATTGATCAGGGTCGATTTGCCTGAGCCAGATACGCCTGTGATGCAAGTTAAAACTCCAACTGGTATAGATAAATTGACACATTTAAGATTATTTCCAGACGCTCCAATTAATCTCAACCATTCAGTTGCAGATTTTCTATTTTTGGGAATATTGATTGATTTACGACCACTAAGGTATTCACCAGTCAGAGACTTTGTATTTGACATTATCTTTTCTGGAGTGCCTGAAACAATAATTTTTCCACCATGAATGCCCGCTCCAGGACCAATATCTATTACATGATCTGCCTGCCTAATGGCATCTTCATCATGCTCTACCACTATGACTGTGTTACCCAATTCCTTTAGGTAATTCAATGTGTCCAATAATTTCTGATTGTCACGCTGATGAAGACCTATAGAGGGTTCGTCTAAAACATAAAGAACACCTATCAATCCAGCACCTATCTGGGAAGCAAGTCTAATTCTCTGTGCTTCTCCGCCTGAGAGTGAGTTTGCTTTTCGCTCCAAACTAAGATAATCAAGACCTACATTCATTAAGAATTGTAAGCGCTGTACAATCTCAGTTAATATTTTGCTGGCAATTTCACCTCTCTTACCCCTAAGTTGAAGAGTATTTAAAAAATCAAACGCTTGTTCAATTGAAATTTTTGTCAAATAAGAAATGCTTTTATTATTTATGAATACATTTCTAGCACTTAAGTTGAGCCTATCTCCTTGACAGCTAGTACATGTCTTACTAACAACATATCTCGACAAATCCTCTCTTACTGAACGAATGTCGCTTTCCTCGTACCTTCTCATCATTCTTGGGATAATACCTTCAAATGGTTTGTTTTTATTTGCCCAACCTTTTCTTCCTCTAATTTGAGAAAAATCTATAACGTCATTGCCACTCCCATAAAGGATGATTTTTTTATGTTCATTAGTTAATTCATTAAAGGGTTTTGCAACGCTGAAACCATAATATTCACTAACTAATGCTAACATTTGAAAAAAATAAGCGTTTTGTCTACTCCAACCATAAATTGCTCCATCCTCTATACTTAACTCAGGATTTGCAACAACCTTTTCTTCATCAAAAATATCTTTAACACCAAGTCCACTACAAACCTCACATGCTCCAGTAGGATTGTTAAACGAAAAGAGTCGAGGTTGCAATTCATTCAAAGAATAGTCACAATGAATACATGAAAATTTTGATGAAAAAGTTTTTTCTTCCCATTTTTCATGATTTTCCATTGGTGCAAGTGTGGCAACTCCAGAACTCATATTTAGTGCAGTCTCAAGAGACTCTGCTAATCTTGATTTGATATCTGAATTGACCTTTAAGCGGTCGATCACAATTTCTATTGTGTGGTGTTTTGAGCCGTCCAACTCCTGGATACCATCTAGAAAAACAATTTCATTATCAATTCTTGCCCTTAAATAACCTTGATTTGACAATTCCTCTAACAGTTTTTTATGACTGCCTTTTCGATTTTGAACAATAGGTGACAAGATTATTATTTTTTCGCCTTCAGGTAGATTTAATATTTCATCTACCATCTGTGATACTGCTTGAGCCTCTAGAGGTATTTTGTGTGCTGGACATCTTGGAATTCCAGCTCTTGCAAATAAAAGCCTTAAGTAATCATAAATCTCGGTTGTCGTCCCAACCGTTGAACGGGGATTATGAGAAACGGCTTTTTGTTCAATCGATATAGCCGGAGAGAGACCTTCTATGTGATCCACATCAGGTTTCTCCATTAATGATAAAAACTGTCTCGCATAAGCTGACAATGATTCAACATAGCGTCTTTGACCCTCAGCATAAATAGTATCGAAAGCCAGTGACGATTTTCCAGAACCTGACAATCCTGTAATGACAACGAGCTTGTTTCTTGGCAGACTAACGTTGATATTCTTTAGGTTATGAACTCTAGCACCACGTATACTAATTACATCCATAAAATCAAGACAATTTTTGAAGGACAAAGGGTTAATTATACTCATACCATATGCAAAATCAAAAATTTGTCTTGCCTGATATATTTAATAGTAATGGCAAAAAAAAATAACATAAATACTAAGAAAAAATATAATTTATATGGGTAAATATATTAATAATAAAAAAATTTTACTTCTCACTTTAAACATATAATTTATTGGTATGTTTTAGAATTTAAATCTTTATATAATGTTGCAAAAGAAAAAGTGAAAATAAATAGGAATTACAATGATTAAAGAAATTCATATTGATGCAAATGATCGTATGAACAAAACGCAAGCATCGCTAGAAGATCAATTTAGTAAGATACGTGCCGGCAGAGCGCACCCATCACTTCTTGAGCAAATTCAAGTGGAATATTATGGCGCAATTGTTCCTATCAACCAAGTATCAAATATAAGCGCGGAAGATTCAAGAACGTTAAAAGTGGCTCCATGGGAAAAAGAAATGGTTGCTCCAATTGAAAAAGCTATTATGACTGCAGATTTAGGTTTAAACCCAACATCAATGGGGCAAATCATACGTATACCATTACCTCCACTTACTGAAGAAAGACGTAAAGAATTAGTAAAAGTTGTAAGAGAAGAAGCAGAGAATGCCAGAATAGCTATACGAAATATACGTAGAGATGCGATTTCAGATTACAGAGATTTGCTGAAAGAAAAAGAAATTTCTGAAGATGAAGCTCACCATGCTGAAGACAATATGCAAAAAATTACCGACCAGCATATCAATATAATCGATAAAACACTTTCTGATAAAGAAAACTCGTTACTTGAAATCTAAACTCCTAAATTCTTATTTAGCTATCTTTATTACTCATTATAACTACCAATACAAGCTATATATTTCTCCCACCTGTCAGCTGAAAATTCAGTACCGAATTCATTAAGCGGCCCAACATTGTATAAAAAACCACCAGCAAGCGAACGTTTGAAAAGTCCAACGTTATGGTCTGATAAATTCAGGTTCTTTTTACATAACTCATGACTAGAAACAGTAACTATCTCGCCAGATATTGCTCCTACAACTTTTTCTTCTTCTAATTTTTCAGTAGCTTGCGCTAAAAGCTCCTCTGCAATTTGTGCTTCGTATTCATCAAGTTCTCTAGCTAATGCAATTTCTCTTTTCAAGTTTTCCATAATTTTGTTAACTTTGTCTTCATAAGCAAGCTTAGACTGGTAAGCAGCAGTTGAGGCTGCAGCAGCAGCTTTCTCCGCTTCCAGTTTTGCTTGGAATTCAGCAAGTCTCTTGGCAAGCGCCTGTTCAGCTATCATTTCTGCCATCATCTCTTGAGCTTCCAGTTCGGCATTAAGTTGTGCTTCGAACATAGCAATTTCTTTTTCTAGGGCTAACTGTTCCATTAATTGAGCGACCTTTTTCTCATACTCTAGTTGAGATTGGTAAGCAGCAGTTGAGGCTGCAGCAGCAGCTTTCTCCGCTTCCAGTTTTGCTT
>CAZSHL010000053.1:0-1405 GCA_964606585.1 uncultured Piscirickettsiaceae bacterium | reverse complement strand
CTATCATTTCTGCCATCATCTCTTGAGCTTCCAGTTCGGCATTAAGTTGTGCTTCAAATGCATCCATCTCTTCTTGGGTAAGCTTCTCTTGCAGCAAAGCAAGAGATAATTCTGCAACACCTCTCTCTTTGTCAAGATTAATTTGAAGGGTCGTTATGACATCATTTAAAGATTCCTCAATAATATATAACATTTCTCTAGCATCTTCATCTATTGATACAATACGTTCAAAGCATGGAACAACGGCTTCTTTTGGTTTATCAATAATTATTGTTGCAACAGCTTCAGAGTTTGTAAGAACCTCTCCTATTAAAAATGAAATAAAACCAGTATCAGCTGTTTGATAATATTTCAAGGTTTTTGTATTACTTTCATATTCATATACGATAGCCTGCCCTCCACTTGAACTTGTAATTATTTCTCCAATATTAAGAATAATATCACTAGATAACACAACAGTAGTTAATGCTACGCCAAGTTCATTATCGATCTGATTTTCCTCGGGGGCGCAAGGAGTAGTTTCAGTCTTCAAGATTTCATCTAATTGATTAATGGTATTAGAGTCAAAATCTTGTCCTGCTGCATAAATACTTGAATGTATCAATAAAGTAAAAAAGATACTAAATAACTTTAAAAGTAAAATAAATTTCATAAGCTAAAAAAATCAAAAAAGATCACTAACATTAAAAAAAACAAACGCTGGTTTATGTGTGATTTAATTAACCTTATTTTAATCAAATTTTATCTCCGACATAAAAAAACCCAGAGCATGCTCTGGGTTTTTAAATTATTCTTCAGCTATATTTAAGTAGGAAGAATGACTAGTTATGTGCAATATTAAAACGGGTTCACATAATTGCTCACACAATTTGCATATTCGTCCCATCTAGTAGCTGTGAATTCTGTTCCACTTGCTATCTGTGGCCCTACATTAAACAAAGTTCCATCAGCTAAAGCAGACTCGAAAAGTGCAATATTACTTGCAGTCAAATTCAAAGCATACTTACAAGCTTCATGTGCGGCGGCGGCAAGGGCAGCGGCAGCTTCTGCTTCAGCGGCAGCTTCTGCTTCAGCGGCAGCTTCTGCTTCAGCGGCAGCTTTTTCTTCAGCAAGTTTTGCTTGATAGGCCGCAGTCGATGCAGCAGCAGCAGCTTTCTCTTCCGCCAGTTTTGCCTGGAATTCAGCAAGGGCTGCTTGTCTGGCTAGTTCTTCTTCCAATTGAGCTTCAAATTCTGCAAGCTCTCTCTCAAGAGCCAATTGAGCTTGTCTATCCTTAATCATCTGCTCTTGTTCTTGTCTAGCTTGATAAATCGCAGTTGATCTAGCGGCAGCAGCTTTCTCTGCCTCAACTTTTGCCTGGAATTCAGCCAGTCTCTTAGCACGCTCCTCGTCTGCGATCATTTCT
>CAZSHL010000052.1:0-8461 GCA_964606585.1 uncultured Piscirickettsiaceae bacterium | reverse complement strand
TGAAATTAGATGATGATAATTGGCACTGCCTAACCGTTTCTCGCCGAGATCCTAAAACTGGCGAATGGACTATGGAAAAAGCACCTCTTTATCATATCGTTGATGAAAAAGAAGACAATAATTAAATTAATAACTTTTTTCTGCATTGTCTTAATCAGTGAGCGCATTAAATGAACCTTCTTGAGAAAACAGACGAAGAAATACTAGAAATTGCCAATCCGTTATGGGACGAACTTGTTGAGTCTTCAAATAAGAAGGACTATCTTGGTTTTACAAAGCACTTTTCAAAGGCCATGATGTTGGCCGCAAGTGAAGTTGAAATTGGCAAACAGTGGGCAAGCAACGAAATGTTAACTAGCTTGACTAATGAAAGAGAGTTTTTTGGATGCCTAAGAAGAAATAATCACGTCACAGTTATATATAAACAAACTAGTGAAGTAGTTTCAGGAGAATTTTTGGGTCGTCTTGTTTTAGGTATTGAAGATGATGAAGTTAAAATCTTTGGTGCCACGATTTTCTAAAACTATCTATAGACTAAAAAATATATGACTCTATGTTCCAATCATTTTGGTTTGTGATAGTTAACATCAAACACTTTGCTCCATCATAATTTCGGGTATTACCAGCTGCTCCCGGATTAATTACCCAAGGAGTTTTCTTCTTATCAATTACCTGTTTATGAGTGTGGCCATAAATAATAGCCTTTGCATCAGGATATGCTCGCCTCAATGAATCATGACATGGTTTTTCATGACCATGATTATGCCCATGCTCAACAACAATCTTTCCACCTGGTAGTTTTAGCACCTCTGTATCCTCAAGAGTAGTCAAGTGTGCATCGTTGTTGCCCTTAACGGCTACAATGCTTTGTTTCGGTTTAAGCTTATCTAAAACCTTTGCATCGACTATATCTCCTGCATGCAGTGCGAAATCGCAGTGACTGATAAGATCAACTATTTTAGGATGCACTGAACCATGAGTATCTGAAAGAATGCCTATCCTTATCATACTTATTGCAAGGATTTAAGTCTTAAACGCAATGCGTTAAGTCTAATAAATCCCTCTGCATCTTTTTGATTATATGCTCCTAGGTCGTCCTCAAAGGTAGCTATTTTTTCACTGAATAAACTATTTTCTGATTGTCGACCGACAACTGAAACGTTTCCTTTATAGAGTTTAACTCTAACCTTACCAGAGACATTTTCTTGTGTTGCATCAATTGCTGCCTGCATCATCTCACGTTCTGGCGCAAACCAGAAGCCGTTATATATAAGGTTCGCATATTTAGGCATAAGCTCGTCTTTAAGGTGAGCAGCCTCTCGATCCAATGTAAGCGACTCAATGGCACGGTGAGCTTTTAGCATAACAGTACCTGCTGGTGTCTCATAACAGCCACGCGACTTCATTCCAACAAATCGATTTTCGACAAGATCTAGCCTACCTATACCATTAGCGCCAGCTTTTTTATTTAATTCCTTCATAGCCTCTGCAGGTGTTTTAGCCTTCCCATTTATCTCAACTATATCGCCCTTTTCATAGGTGATTTCTATATACTCTGCTTGATCTGGAGCCTTCTCTGGTGATACGGTCCATCGCCACATGTCATCGTCAGGCTCTTTCCAAGGATCTTCCAAAATA
This sequence comes from uncultured Piscirickettsiaceae bacterium, assembly GCA_964606585.1. Lineage (GTDB taxonomy): Bacteria > Pseudomonadota > Gammaproteobacteria > PS1 > Pseudothioglobaceae > Pseudothioglobus. Next base: position 6,823 of record CAZSHL010000052.1, on the reverse strand, counting down.
TCACCCTCATATGAAATATGCAAAAGGTTTGCGTCCATCGAGTAAGGTGATTTTTTTGACTGCTTCTGATAGTCAATTGCGATACCATGCTTTTCTGCATATTTCATCAGACTTTCTCGCGAAGATAAATCCCATTCCCGCCAAGGCGCTATCACTTTGATATCAGCATTAATCGCATAGGCATTAAGTTCAAATCTGACTTGGTCGTTTCCTTTACCAGTGGCGCCATGTGAAATAGCATCAGCACCAACCTGCTGTGCTATCTCAACTAAACGTTTTGAGATTAGAGGTCGAGCAATTGAAGTTCCTAATAGATACTCGCCTTCGTATACTGCATTGGCACGAAACATAGGAAAAACATAATCTCGCGCGAACTCTTCACGCAAATCTTCAATATATATTTCTTTTATTCCCATGGCCTTAGCTTTAACTCGAGCCGGCTCAAGCTCCTCACCTTGACCTATATCTGCAGTAAACGTGACAACTTCGCAATTGTATGTTTCCTGCAACCACTTTGCAATAATACTAGTGTCTAAACCACCAGAATAGGCTAAAACAACTTTCTTCATTCTCTACTTTTATAATTAAATACTTTCTCGTACATTACACTTCCATCCATGGTAAGTACTTGCACTTTCCATTCGCCTATCCACGTATGCCACAAGTTTTTCGATGACCATACACGCCATCTAGGGCCATTAATACTAAAATTAACCTCAGCCATGACCTTGCCTTCATAGATCCAGCGATGAGTAATACGCTCACCGCTAAAATTACGAATATTAGTAAAAAAGTAGATTTTACCCAAAGAATTGTCTGCTTCTTCAACAATATCGATAGGCACCCTATCTTCAATATTAAGAGCAAATACCGCGTTCGAAATGTTTTCATGCGGCCAATCATTAGATAAAACATTTAGAGAAAACAAAAAACTCAAAAGTACTAGTATTTTTTTCATTTAATTCACCCAAGTAATCAGATGTTCAATTAATTGTTCCTCATTAACTTCATTATCCCTAAAAGTGCGTCCTCGAACTGACATTCCTGCTAGGTGAGTACTATCTTTATTTCCGCTCACTAAAGGGTGCCAGTCAGGCAATCCTTTTTTTTCATATATTAAACGATAGGCGCAGGTATCTGGTAACCAATAAAACCTGTCTCCCCAGTCAGGCTTAATAACAACGCAAGTAGCTACAAGCGATTGACGTTTATAGTAATCTTGACAAGAGCAACTATCCTCATCGAGATAGCGACAAGCAACATCAGTAAAATAAATTTCACCGGAATCTTCGTTTTCTAGTTTATGTAGACAGCAACGCCCACAACGATCACAAAGAGATTCCCATTCGATGGGACTCATTTGATCTAAAGATTTAACTTGCCAGAAAGGTTTATCTTTAGCATTCACTATCGAACCTAAAATTATATTTCCACATCCCTTAAGTGCAATTATAAACCTATTAATGAAAATAATCTGTCAATTCCTATTGCGACACCAGCACAAAATGGCAAGTCATCTTTTATTTCAATTAAAAACTGTTCATCTATAGATGAAACAGTTTTTGAGAGTTGCTTCCTTTTTGCTAACTCATTCGCAAATCGCTCTCTATAATCCTTGGCAGATTGTAACTCTTGATAACCATTAGCTATCTCTATGCCATGTATATATAGCTCAAAACGTTTTGCAGTTTGCCCATCAATTTGTGCAAGCGCGGACTGTTGTTTTGGATAGTCATAGATGAAACAGGCTGGGTACTTTTTTATGTGTGGCTCAATCAAATGTACAAAGAGAAACATTTGTAGGTCTTCAATCCAATGAAATTCAGCACTTAATCCATGTGAATTTGCAATAGCTTTTAGGGTATCAAAATTAGCCCGAAGAATGTCGAACCCAGCATATCTCATAAAAGCTTGATGATAAGTTATTTTTTCTACATTGTGCCTCCACCCGAGACTAGTCAATAGTTCAGTTATTTCATCAATCAATCTATGAATATCGAAATCAAGCCGATAATATTCTAGCATTGTAAATTCATTGTAATTTTGTTTGCCCTGTTCATTGTCACGGTAGACTGAACAGATTTGAAAGATGTCTCCACTACCACGAGCCAAAAGCTTCTTCATTTCTATTTCTGGAGAGGTGTGTAGGTAAAGTGATTTTGGCTTGCCAATATCGCTATTGACTATTGCAGTGATACTGTCAATGTAAACATCACTTATTGGGCTTGATAAAAGTGCAGAAGTTTTAACTTCTGTTACTTTTTTTTCATAGAAAAAATCACGTATTTGCTGCAAAAAATTTTGATACTGCAGTAATTGCACCTTTAATCCAGCCATACTAAAGCGATACTCTAGGCGCGACCTGAGTATTCGTTTGTGCGAGTATCGATTTTAACTTTTTCACCAATACTGATAAATAAAGGAACCTGCACAACAACACCAGTATTCATAGTTGCAGGCTTGCCTCCAGTACCCGCGGTATCACCCTTGAGACCTGGATCAGTTTCCACTACTTCCAAAATGACATGATTAGGCGGCGTAACTGAGATTGGATTATCATTCCACAATGTCACAACACAGTTATCCTGCTCAACCAAATAATTGACAGCACTCCCCACAGTTGTGGTTCCTAATTCGTATTGATCAAACGAACTGGGATCCATGAAGTACCATCCTTTAGCGTCACTATATAAATATTGCATTTCTAATTCCATCACATCGGCTACCTCTAGAGACTCGCCTGATTTAAATGTTTTTTCCAAGGTTTTGCCAGTAATCAAATCTTTAAACTTAACTCTATTGAATGCCTGACCCTTTCCGGGTTTAACAATCTCATTATTTGTGATTGAGCATGGATTACCATCTAACATCAGCTTTAAGCCATTCTTAAACTGAGTTGTACTATATTTCGCCATTTAAATTCCTGGTTAATGATTGAAAAAAATTAATTTTATATTGTGATGCATTTCACCATTAAATCAATGATGTTAAGTTAATAATGATAAAATTTCTCACCACTTATTTTAACCTTTATTATTTGGATTTTTTATGCACATACATGAATACCAAGCAAAAGCATTGTTTAAAAAATATCGTATTAATGTGCCAAAACACATGGTTATTGCCAAAAGCAGTGAAGCCAAGTCTTGTTGTGAAGAGCTTGGTGGTAATTTATGGGTAGTAAAAGCCCAAGTGCACGCAGGAGGAAGAGGTACAGGTGGTGGTGTAATTGTATGTAATAGCATCGAAAAAGTATTGCAAGCAAGTAAAAAATTGCTCGGCAGTAATCTAGTAACCCCTCAAACTGACGAAAATGGATTAACCGTTAATCAAGTTATTATTGAGTCAGGACAAGACATACATAAGGAGCTGTATTTAGGATTATTGGTTGACCGCGCAACCTCAAGCATAACGGTTTTAGCTTCGACTGAAGGCGGTATGGATATTGAACAGGTTGCTGCTGAAACTCCGGAGAAAATAATTAAACATGCTATAAACCCATTAGGCAATCTCTCGGAAAGAGAATGCATTGATATAGCAGCAAAGCTTGAATTAGGCCAAACACTTTACAAACAATTCACGCAAACTCTACTCAGCTTATATTCTATCTACACTGACAAAGATGCCAATTTAATCGAGATTAACCCTCTAATAGTAACAAAACAAGATAGCGTTGTCGCTCTTGATGGGAAAATAGATTTTGATGATAATGCTTTGCACCGTAACGAAGATATAAAAGAGTTGAGAGACATTTCTCAGGAAGATGAAAAAGAAATGATTGCTAGTGAATACGAGCTCAACTATATTTCTCTAGATGGAACAGTCGGTTGCATGGTAAATGGCGCGGGATTGGCCATGGCAACAATGGATTTAATTGAATACCACGGTGGTTCACCTGCCAACTTTTTGGATGTCGGTGGCGGCACAACTGCTGATAGAGTGGCAAAAGCTTTCGAAATCATTCAGAGTGGTCAAAATGTAAAAGCGATTTTGGTCAATATATTTGGTGGTATTGTTCGCTGTGACTTAATTGCAGAGGGAATTTTACAAGCCATAGAAAGGGTGGGCTTAACTTTACCAATAGTTGTTAGACTTGAAGGTACGAATGCGCCAGAGGGACTCAAAATTTTAAATAGTAGCGACCTTAATATTATGACTGAGGCTGATTTAACTCTAGCGGCTAAACAAGTTGTGGAGATGGCAAAATGAGTGTACTGATTAACAATAAAACGAAAGTCATTTGTCAAGGTTTTACTGGCAAACAAGGTACTTTTCACTCCGAACAATCAATCGCATACGGCACTCAATTCGTTGGTGGTGTAACTCCTGGAAAAGGTGGTCAGACTCACCTAGATAGACCTGTCTTTAATTCAGTTAGAGAAGCCATGACACAGGTTGGTGCTAATGCTTCAATGATCTATGTTCCACCTAGATTTGCATTTGCCTCAATTGTCGAAGCTATTGAGGCGGAGATGCCTGTTATTGCCTGTATTACTGAAGGCATTCCGGTTCAAGATATGATCAAAGTTAAAGCCATGCTTAAAGATAGCAAATCAAGATTAATCGGGCCTAACTGCCCTGGGGTGATTACACCAAACGAGTGTAAACTTGGAATTATGCCAGGCAATATTCACCAAAGTGGCAGTGTTGGTATCGTATCACGTTCAGGAACATTGACCTATGAAGCAGTACATCAAACTACATTAGCTGGATTAGGCCAAAGCACCTGTATCGGTATCGGTGGAGATCCTGTACAAGGAATGAATTTTATAGACTGTCTTGAGCTATTTGAGCAGGACAAAGACACTCAATCTATTGTTATGGTGGGTGAAATCGGTGGAAGTGCAGAAGAAGAGGCTGCCGAGTACATCTCTTCACACATTTCTAAGCCAGTCGTTTCATACATTGCGGGGCTTACAGCACCTAAAGGAAAGAGAATGGGTCATGCTGGTGCAGTAATAAGCGGAGGAAGCGGTGGAGCTCAAAACAAAATCAAAGCTTTAGAGAAAGCTGGAGTAAGTATTGCTCCAACTCCAGCCATGATTGGTGAAACCCTCCTTAAATCTTTAACAAATTAGAACCTACTACAGAAACTTAATATAATGATTAACTTCATTAACTTTCTTCAAATTTATGACTAATATCAGTAACGTTAGATTTGCAGTTATACTCATTTTTGCAGTTAATGGAATTTTATTTGGTAGCTGGGCTTCGCGTATTCCCGCAATTTCAAATTTTCATAATCTATCTCCAGCATCATTAGGACTGTTAATCTTTTTATTAGGTTTGTCAGCTGTTGTTGCATTCTCTGTTTTTGGAAGAGCTGCCGATAAGTTTGGCGCATCACTTGTGACTAAGCTTGCTAGCTGTACATTGCTTCCATTCACTCTCATCTTTATTGCTTATGCAAATTCAATTTTGACGTTAGTAGCTGCCATCATTTTTTTTGGCGCAATTCATGGAGGTATTGATGTAGCAATGAATGCGTGGGCTGCTGAAGTTGAACGTAAAAGTAGACGACCTTTGATGTCATCCTTTCATTCTATGTGGAGTCTTGGGTCAGGAATCGGGGCAGGCTTTGGCGTTCTATTAACTACCCATAACTATTCTGTAAAGGCTCATTTTACAATCAGCTCAGTTGTGATTTTCTTGATTACACTTTGCATTTTGGCTATTCCGTTTCAATCTGAGAAAAGAAAACAAGATAAAAATGCCCCATTTATTTCAATACCTAAAGGGCCCTTGCTAGCCGTCGCCTTTATAACGTTTTTCGCTTCATTGGGCGAAGGTGCTGTTGCAGACTGGAGTGCAATTTTTCTTATTGATGTTACTCGCATTGACGATGGCACTGCGGCCCTAGGATTTACAGCATTCTCTATTTGCATGTTTGTAATGAGATTGATGGGCGACAAAATTGTATCGATTATTGGACCTTCGAAGACAGCCCGCTACTCAGGGTTAGTTGCAATGGTAGGAGCTACAATTTTAGTTACATTTAAATCCTTTATTCCATTAGTGATTGCCTTTAGTTTTATAGGGCTAGGTATCGCTGTCATCATACCACTTGCTTTTTCTCGTGCTGCAAATGACAAAAATATTTCTCAGGGAACAGCAATTGCGAGTATTGCGACTTTGGGATATGGTGGTATGCTTATTGGCCCTTTATTTGTTGGTTTTATTGCTGATGCCACATCAATAAAAACGAGCTTCTTAATCTTTCCAATTTTGGCATTTCTAGTATTTGCCCTTTCAAAGCATCTATCAATAAAATCTTTATAGTTTTTTTTCAAGAAGCATTGCATCGCCATAGCTAAAAAAACGATATTTTTTATTTATAGCATGTTGATAAATTTGAGTCATTCTGTCATGCCCAATAAAGGCGCTTACTAGGAGTAATAATGATGATTTTGGTAAATGAAAATTGGTAATCATCGCATCAACTACACGAAATTTAAAACCAGGATATATAAAAATATCGGTTTCACCTTTTTTAGCAGAAATATCTTTTTGTAGGGCGATTGATTCTAGTGCGCGAACTGTAGTAGTGCCAACAGCAACTATGCGCCCTCCATTTAATTTAGTTTTTTTTATTTTTTCGATTGTATCCTGATTGACTTCAAATAATTCACTATGCATCTGATGGTCTTCAATGTTGTTTGTTTGGACTGGTTGGAAAGTCCCAGCTCCCACATGAAGCGTTATGAATTCGTGCTCCACTCCAAATTGGGCAAGTTCAAATAATAAATTTTTATCAAAGTGAAAGCCGGCAGTGGGTGCTGCAACAGCTCCGTTATTTTTTGCATAAACTGTTGAATGAGATGTA
>CAZSHL010000051.1:0-8532 GCA_964606585.1 uncultured Piscirickettsiaceae bacterium | reverse complement strand
AAGTTCCTATAGCTATTCAAAAAGCAATGGATAAAGCAAAAAGATCAATGAAGCTTGTACCAATAATTAATGGGACTCTGCATTATCCAATTACTTCATGCGTTGGAGCTGCAAAAGTTTATATGCAACCTGCATCTGAGGGTACTGGAGTTATTGCTGGTGGGCCAATGCGAAGTGTTCTTGAGGCTGTAGGTGTTCATAATATATTAGCAAAATGTAATGGTACACGTAATCCAATAAGCGTTGTCAGAGCTACCATTGACGGTTTAACAAAAATGTCTTCACCACAAAGTGTTGCTGCAAAGCGCGGAAAAAGTGTTGAAGAAATCACTGGGGAATTGTAATGGCTGAAGAAAAAGTAGAGAAAAAAGCAACAACAAAAAAGACACCAACTGAGAAAACTACAACTGCAAAAACTGCTGTAAAGAAAGCTACAACTGCAAAAACTGCTGTAAAGAAAACTACAACTGCAAAAACTGCTGTAAAGAAAACTACAACTAAAAATTCAACAGTCAGTGTAACTTTGGTTAAGAGCTTTAATGGACGTTTGCCTTTACATCGAGCAACCATAGCGGGTCTAGGCTTAAAGAGAATCAACCATACAGTTGAACTTCAAGATACCGCCGAAGTTAGAGGAATGATAAATAAAGTGTCTTACTTATTAAGAGTAGAGGGTTAACTTATGAAACTTAATGCAATTAAGCCTGCAGTGGGCGAAAAATCTTCAAGAAAGCGTGTTGGGCGTGGCATGGGATCAGGTATAGGAAAGACATGTGGTCGTGGCCATAAAGGACAACAGTCTCGTTCTGGTGGTTTTACTAAGATAGGTTTTGAGGGTGGGCAAATGCCTTTACAAAGAAGACTTCCAAAAGTAGGGTTCACTTCCCGTATATCTAGGGAGACTTCGCAAGTTACACTTTCTCAACTTGATAAGTTAACTGAGACAGAAATCAATATTGATGTTCTTAAGCAGAACAATCTTGTTACTAAGAATATCTCACGAGTAAAGGTAATGCTTTCTGGTGAGATTAAGCGTGCAGTCAATTTAACTGGTATTAAGGCAACTAAAGGCGCCAAAGCAGCTATTGAAGCAGCTAAAGGAACTTTAAAAGAGTAGAAAATGAGCCAATCACCATTAGGACTAAGTGAAGATCTATTAAAGCGTATTCTTTATCTATTGGGTGCTTTAATTGTTTTTAGATTGGGAACGCATATTGTTATTCCGTTCATATCACAGACAGCTCTTGCTTCTTTGGTAGAAGATAATAGAGATGGTATTTTAGGTATGTTTAATATGTTTTCAGGTGGCGCGCTAGAACGTTTATCTATATTTACTCTAGGAATAATGCCCTATATATCATCATCAATTATTATGACATTGATGACTTCTGTAGTACCTCACTTTGAACAACTAAAGAAGGAGGGTGAACGTGGAAGAAGAAAAATTACACAGTACACACGTATGGGTACCGTATTTTTGGCCGTCTTCCAATCTTACGGTATTTCGATTGCACTACAGTCTCAGTCCGGTGGAGGAGTTGCTCTAGTGACAAATCCTGGTTTAACATTTAGTTTTGTTACCGTAGTAACTTTGACAACTGGAACATTATTCTTGATGTGGTTGGGTGAACAGATTAGTGAAAAAGGCGTAGGTAATGGCATATCAATGATTATTTTTGCCGGTATTGTTGCCGGTCTGCCTGTCTCACTAGGAAACACTCTAAGTATGGTTAGTACAGGTGAATTAAGCGTTTTCGTGGTTGTAATAATCTTAATTATGGCCATTATTGTGATGGGCTTTGTTGTTTTTATGGAAAGAGGTCAGAGGCGAATTACTGTGAACTATGCTAAACGTCAACAAGGAAGGAAAATGGTTGGTGGCCAAAGTTCATATCTTCCGCTTAAAATTAATATGGCAGGTGTTATTCCACCAATTTTTGCCTCAAGCATTATTCTTTTCCCAGCAACATTAGGCGGGTGGTTTTCCCAAACTGAGGGCTTAGGGTGGTTAGCAGATATAACCTCAAGTTTGTCGCCAGGACAGCCGCTATATATTATGTTCTATGCATCTGCAATTATGTTTTTTACTTTTTTCTATACAGCGCTTACATTCAATGCGAAAGATACTGCAGACAATCTTCGTAGGTCTGGAGGATTTATTCCTGGTATTAGGCCTGGCCAACATTCAGCAGACTATATTGACACAGTAACTTCAAGATTGACCGCAGTTGGTGCTATATATATTACTGGAGTTTGTTTGCTTCCTGAATTCTTGATACTGTACTGGAATGTACCTTTCTATTTTGGTGGTACAAGTCTTCTAATTATTGTTGTTGTGGTGATGGATTTTATTGCACAAGCCCAATCTCATATGATGTCGAATCAGTATGAAGGATTGATGCGTAAGGCAAACTTAAAATAAGGATTAGTTATGAAAGTAAGAGCATCTGTAAAAAAAATATGTAAAGATTGCAAAATTATTAAACGTAACGGCGTAATTCGTGTTATCTGTAAAGAGCCACGTCACAAGCAAAGGCAAGGATAATTTCATTGACAATGTTTGATTTACAACGTAAAATTCCACCTTTTTTGATTTTTAAATCGGCGTTTGAAAATGAATTACTTGAGCTATTAATATAGAGGGATATAGGTATACTTTATGGCACGAATTGCAGGAATAAATATTCCAACAAACAAGCACATTGTAATCGGATTACAGTCAATTTTTGGTATTGGTCAAACAAGATCAAGACAAATTTGTGAAGCACTTCAATTAGAACCAAGTACAAAAGTTGCTGCCCTTTCTGAAGAGCAGTTAGACTTGATTCGTGCTGCTGTTGCTCAGTATGAAGTTGAAGGTGATTTGAGACGTGAAGTTGCTATGAATATTAAACGACTTAGAGACTTAGGTTGTTATCGAGGCATTCGTCATAGAAAGTCACTTCCTGTACGTGGCCAGAGAACAAAAACTAACGCAAGAACTCGTAAGGGTCCTCGTCGTTTAATTAAATAAACAAGGTAATTTATGGCGAAAGTACAAACAACAAAGAAGAAATCAAAGAAAATCGTTTCTGATGGCATTGCCCATATCCATGCGACTTTTAACAATACAATTGTGATGATTACAGATCGTCATGGTAATGCATTATGTTGGGCAACGTCTGGTGGCTCTGGTTTTAGAGGTTCAAGAAAGTCAACTCCGTTTGCCGCCCAAGTTGCTGCTGGAAATTGTGGTGAGCAAGCCCAAGCTTTTGGTATGAAGAGTATAGATATTCGTGTAAAAGGTCCTGGTCCAGGTAGAGATTCAGCAATCCGTGGTCTAAATGCTCAGGGTCTAAAAATACAATCAATAACAGATGTGACTCCAATTCCTCATAATGGTTGTCGTCCTTCTAAAAAACGAAGAGTTTAAGGGTAGATTATGGCAAGATATACTGGTCCCACATGTAAACTAGCTCGACGTGAAGGTGTCGATTTGGAACTTAAGAGTGGTGTTAGGTCCATCGACTCTAAATGTAAATTGACACAATTACCTGGTATGCATGGCGTAAATGCTAGACGCCAAAAGGGCAGTGATTATGGACTGCAGTTGCGCGAAAAGCAAAAGGTTAGGCGTATTTATGGAATTCTAGAAAAGCAGTTTCGACTTTACTATAAAAAAGCTAGTTCTAAAAAAGGTTCGACGGGTGAAAATCTTTTGTCTTTGTTAGAGTGTCGCCTTGATAATGTAGTGTATCGTATGGGCTTTGCTTCAACAAGAGCTGAAGCTAGACAGTTAGTTTCACATAAATCAATTTTAGTAAATGGCAAGGTTGTAAATATACCTTCATATCAGGTAAGGGCAAATGATGAAATTGCTGTTAGAGAAAAAGCAATAAAACAAAATCGAGTTCAACTGGCAGTTGAGCTTGCTGAACAGAACGGTTTGGCTGAATGGGTTGATGTTGATAACAAAGCATTTAAGGGTGTATTTAAGAATCCTCCTCTTAGGAATGAATTGTCAGCAGATATTTCAGAACACTTAATCGTCGAATTGTATTCTAAATAGGAATTAAATATGCAGGGAAGTGTAAAAGATTTTTTAAAGCCAAAGTTGGTTGAATCAGTAGAATTATCTAAAAACGAGTACCGTGTGATTCTCGAGCCATTTGAACGTGGATTTGGGCATACACTGGGTAATGCATTAAGAAGAACTTTATTATCTTCGATGGTGGGGTCAGCAATAACGGACGTTGCTATTGATGGAGCAATGCATGAATTTTCAACTATTGAAGATGTCCAGGAAGATGTCCTTGATATTCTTCTTAACTTAAAAGAAGCTGCAGTAGGTTTGACTGCCGGCAATACAGCAACTGTGGTAATTGAGAAAGAGGGACCATGTGAAGTTACTGTTGCTGATATTGAAAAAAATGGCATAGATGTTTCTGTATACAATCCTGAAAAGGTGATTGCAACAGTTAATGACGGCGGAAAAATTAGGTTAACCATTGTGATTGGGACGGGGGTTGGTTATGATGTAGCTACTGCTAGAAATGCTCAGTCAGAGGCCATTGGAAATGTACAACTGGATGCAAGTTTTTCACCAATCAAGAGAGTTGCGTTTACAGTTGAATCTGCTCGTGTGGAACAAAAAGTGAATCTAGACAGACTCAATATTGTTATTGAAACTAACGGTTCCGTTGACGCTGAAGATGCTGTTAAGCGTGCAGCCACTATCCTTCAAGACCAGCTTTCATCATTTGTAGAACTTGAACCAGTTGAAGAGGAAGAGCCACAACCAACTTCAGAAGACTTTCCTCCTTTGTACTTATCTGCTGTTGATGAGCTAGAGTTAACTGTGCGTTCGGCTAATTGTTTAAAAGCAGAACAAATATACTATATAGGTGATTTAATCCAAAAATCTGAACAGGATTTATTGAGAACCCCTAACCTCGGTCGTAAATCACTTAATGAAATTAAAGAAGTTTTAACTGAAAAAGGTCTTGATCTTGGAACAGATATTGAAAACTGGCCGCCAATTGACCTTATGAGTGAATAAGGAATAATAATGAGGCATAGAAAGTCAGGCAGACAATTAAACCGTAACTCTTCTCATCGCAAGGCGATGTTTAAGAATATGGCTAATTCTCTGTTCTTGCATGAAACAATTAAAACTACTTTGCCAAAAGCCAAAGAGTTGAGGCGTGTTGTCGAACCATTAATTACGCTCGCGAAGTCAGACAGTGTTGCTAATCGCCGTCGTGCATTCTCAAAACTACGGGATGATGCGATGGTGGCAAAATTGTTTGCCGAGTTAGGGCCATTTTATAAAGAGCGTCCTGGTGGCTATGTGCGCATTCTTAAGGCTGGCTTTAGAACTGGAGATAAAGCACCAATGGCTCTCGTTCAGTTAGTCGACTTCGAAGGAGATCAGTTTATTGCAGCTGATGTAGAAGAGTCAACGGAAGAATCTTAAAAGGAAATATATATGCCTTCAATTAAAGTTAGAGACAACGAACCATTCGATATCGCGCTTCGTCGTTTCCGTCGTTTATGCGATAGAGCCGGTATTATTACGGATGTTAGAAAGAAAGAATTTTATGAAAAGCCGACATGGGTCAATAAGCGTAAAAAGGCAGCAGCTGTGAAAAGAACGCACAAGGAAATGGCTAAAAATCGCGTTCATCGTAAGCGCATGTATTAAATTTTTTACCACCCAAACTGCACAATCTAATGTCTGAGCTCAAACAACGCATTACTGATGACATGAAGTCAGCAATGAAAGCAAAAGACAAACAAGCCCTCAAAGCGGTTCGCATGATTCTAGAGGCAATCAAGCAAAAAGAAATCGATGAGCGTATTGAACTGGATGATTCTCAGGTGATGGTTGTTATTCAAAAAATGGTAAAACAGCGAAAAGATTCGATTTCTCAGTTCTCACAAGCTGGCCGTACGGATTTAGTACAAACCGAAGAGGCAGAGTTGGAAATTATCAATCAATATATGCCAGAACAACTTAGTGATGAAGAGATTGCGTTAGTTGTAGACAAAGTGATCAAAGATTCTGGAGTGAATTCCATAAAAGATATGGGTAAGCTTATGGGCATGCTTAAAAACCAACTCCAGGGTAAAGCTGATATGTCTTTGGTGGCTCAACTAATTAGGTCTAAACTGTTATAGCGCTTAAACCTTTAATATCCTCCTATAGCTAATCAATTTGTAATATTTTTTTGGTTGTACCGTTATAATTACAGCTTTCTATTGATTATTAATTAATCATAACGGTTATGTTTGAAGTTATAGCTAAATTTCCTTTGCTATCTCTGATATTGGTCTTTGTTCTAGTGGCTCTTGTTTTTATAAAGACTCAGGCAAGATTATGGCAGATATGGCTTTTGTCATTGGTATTTTTATATCCTGTTGCATTTTTAGCTGGATATTCTGGTGCGCAGTTTGTATTTGTAATATTGGGTTTAATGGGAATCTTTCTTATAAAGAATTTAAGGATTTCAATATTTACAAAACCAATATTTAATTCTTTGCGCAAGACTCTACCACCAATTGGAGTGACAGAAAAGATTGCAATTGAGGCGGGGGATGTTTGGTGGGATGCTGAACTGTTTCAAGGAAATCCTAACTGGCAAGAATTAAGCAATCTTGAAGCGACCCAATTAACAGAAGAGGAACAACTCTTTATCAACAATGAAGTTGAAACGCTTTGCTCTATGATTGATTCCTATGAGTTACTTTCCGACCAAGACTTACCTGAAAAGGCTTGGCGCTACATTTTTGATAATAGATTTCTTGGAATTATTATTCCTAAAGAATACAATGGCTTGGGTTTTTCCCATTTCGCCCATGCAACAATCGTTGGTAAGCTTTCTTCAGCCTCACAATTATTGGGTATTTCCGTGATGGTACCGAATTCACTTGGACCCGGAGAACTCTTGCTCAGGTATGGCACTAATCAACAAAAGCAACACTATTTGCCAAGATTAGCAGAAGGTAAAGAGATACCTTGTTTCGGATTAACTTCAACTGTGGCAGGTTCTGATGCTGGATCGCTAGTAGACAATGGTATAGTTTGTTATGGCGAACATGAAGGCGAACAAGTATTAGGACTAAGGCTTAACTGGGAGAAGCGTTATATCACATTAGCTCCAATTGCTACAGTAGTCGGTTTGGCTTTTAAGGCATACGATCCTGACAATCTTCTACCTGAAGAACATCCTCTTTATGGAAAAAATGATCTAGGCATTACGTGTGCACTTATACCTCGTAAGACAAAGGGAGTAAGTATAGGTAATCGTCATCTTCCAGTTGGTGAGCCCTTTCAAAATGGCCCGATTATTGGTGAAAACGTTTTCATACCCATGGACTGGGTTATTGGCGGAGAGAATATGCTTGGACATGGCTGGAGAATGTTGATGGAATGTCTAAGTGTTGGTAGAGGTATTTCTTTGCCGGTGACTGGTGCCTCAGCAACTCAAGCGATGCTTTTAACAACAAGCGTCTATACACAAACTAGAGAACAGTTTGGTATACCGATAGCTTATATGGAGGGAATACAAGAAAAACTCGCTATGCTTGCTACAAATGCATACAGAGCTACAGCAAACATTAACCTTTCAACCTGGGCACTTGACGCTGGTCATAGGCCGTCGATAATATCTGCCATTGTAAAGTATCGTAATACTCAGATGCTCCAGCAGTCTTCGATAGATGCAATGGACGTTCATGGCGGTAGGGCAGTTATGAAAGGTAAGAGGAATTATGTAGCTAAGGTCTATGAAGGTGCTCCAGTTGCGATTACGGTTGAGGGGGCAAATATACTTACTAGAAGTCTAATGATTTTTGGGCAAGGTATTATTCGATGTCATCAAACAATGTTGGACGAGTTGACCGCACTTCATGACAACAGTAGTGAGTCAGTTATTAATTTCGACAAGGCGCTTACAAGGCATGTGGGCAACTTTATAAGGAATTTTCTAAGGGCATCCCTTTTTTCCTGGACTCGTGGCAGATTAGCAAATTCACATGGCAATCAAGACACTAAAGAGTATTACCGAAATTTGGCAGTACTATCCGCCAAGTTTGCTTGTCTTAGTGATATCGCCCTGCTACTACTAGCAGGCTCACTAAAACGTAAAGAGATGATTTCAGGACGCTTTGCAGACGCCATCTCTGCGATGTATGAGATAAGCTCGTGTTTGAAGCTATACGAAGAAAAATTTCAAAACGATGACAAGGTAAAAAGCATTTTAAAGTTATCTATTCTTAAATTAATTAAAGAAGCAGATACAGCAATGCTAACTAATATAGAAAGCTTGCCAGTTAATCCAGTTATAAAATTATTGTTAAAGTTTTTATTCTTTCCATTTGCTGTAACAAATGCCAAAATAGATGACAGGCTAATTGTTTCTAGTTCTAAATCTATTGCTGATATCGACTGGCTATTAGAGAATTTCTCCAGTTGCTTATGTTCTGATTTAAAGAACATTCCTGATCATCCGTTCTATATTTTATTTCAAGGCTATGAGGCAGGAATTTTGT
>CAZSHL010000050.1:0-8721 GCA_964606585.1 uncultured Piscirickettsiaceae bacterium | reverse complement strand
ATAATAACTATAATTGACAATGAATTTAAGTATTTTGGAATAAAAAAGCCACGAATCCTTGTTTGTGGTTTAAATCCTCATGCAGGTGAAAATGGATACCTTGGAGATGAAGAAATCACCACTATCATCCCAACAATTAATATGCTTAAAAAAGCTGGCTTTAATTTAACAGGCCCAGTGCCTGCAGATACAGCCTTCACTTCTGAAACATTAAATAATATTGACGTTGTACTTGCAATGTATCATGATCAAGGTCTACCAGTACTTAAGGCGATGGGCTTTAATAGGGCTGTTAATGTAACACTTGGATTGCCATTTATTCGGACATCAGTAGATCACGGAACCGCATTGAAGCTTGCAGGCACAGGCAAAATTAATCTAGGGAGTTTTAATATAGCATTGAAATATCTCGAAAAAATGCAAAAAAAATGACTCATAAACCTAGAAAGCGTTTTGGTCAAAACTTTTTAATTGATGGACAAATTATCAGCAGAATCGTCTCTACAATCTCACCTAGCTATAAAGATGATATTGTTGAAATAGGCCCCGGTAAAGGAGCAATAACTTTCCCTTTGCTTGAGAGATTAGATGTTCTTAACGTAATTGAAATAGATCGTGAATTAATTAGACAGTTGCATTTAAAACAAAATAACAAGCTCATAATACACGAAGCCGACGCGTTAACATATGACTATAGTAAATTTTCTAGTAAATTAAGGATTGTTGGAAATTTGCCTTACAATATCTCATCGCCACTTTTATTTCATTTACTAAAACAGAAGAAAAATATTATTGATATGACTTTTATGCTTCAAAAAGAAGTAGTTGACAGAATTGTCGCAAAAAATAACTGCAAAGATTTTGGACGTTTAAGTGTCATGATGCAGAGTTCCTTTGATGTTGACTTAATTTTTAATGTACCAAAAGAAGCTTTTAACCCACAACCTAAGATTGAATCAGCTTTAGTTTATCTTAAAACTAAAAGAAAACCTCTTATAGATAATGTTCAGTTATTAGAAAAGATAGTAAAAGTTTGCTTCTCACATCGTAGAAAAACACTTAATAATTGTTTAAAATCTCATCTTAATCAACAACACACTAGTGTTGACTTGTCTCAAAGAGCTGAGATGTTATGTGTTGAAGATTTTATAACTTTAACAGAAGATTATGCAAAACGACGTTGATATTGAAGTAAAAGTTACCTTTCTACCAAGTCAGACTGATATCTTAAATAGTCAATATGCCTTCGCTTATACAATAAAAATAACTAATCAAGGACAATCTGGTATCCAACTAAAAACACGTCGCTGGCTTATTGAAGATGAAAAAGGTAACGTTGAAGAGGTAGTTGGAGAAGGTGTTATTGGTCTTCAACCATATATTTCTCCTGGTGAAAGTTTTGAATATAGTTCTGGAGCAATAATTACTACAGAAACTGGATCGATGAAAGGATCTTATGGCATGATAAATGATGAAGGCACACGCTTTGATGCACCTATACCTGAATTTGCACTCAGTAAACCTTACACTCTTCATTAGATCATAATATGAACTACGCAATAGGAGATGTCCAGGGCTGCTTTGATACCCTCCAAAAACTCTTAATTAAAATCAATTACTCGGAAGACAGGGATAAATTATTTTTTTTAGGCGATGTAGTAAATCGAGGAAAAAAATCATTGGAAACTTTACGCTTTATACAATCTCGTAAAGATAACATCAATATGGTTTTAGGCAATCATGATTTTCATTTATTAATGTGTGCTCTTACATCTCGTAAACCTAATTCGAAGGATACCTTTTTGGATATCATTAGCGCAAAAGATAAAAATAGTCTTATCGATTATTTGCTCACTAGACCTTTAATTATTGAACATCAGTCCGATTTGTTGGTGCATGCAGGAATTCCACCTCAATGGAATAAAAATGAGACATTTATTAATGCTGAGTTAGTCCAAAAACAACTTCAACAAGATAATGCAACGCTTTTTATTTCAAAAATGTATTCCAATGAACCTGTTTTATATTCCAAACATTTTGATGTTGAGAAAAAATCTCGATATACGATTAATGCACTTTTAAGAATGAGATTTTGTAAAGATAATGGAGAATTGGAATTTGACCATAAAATGAATTTTGACAAGAAACCAAAAGGTTTCAAAGCATGGTTTCTTCACAAAAATAGAGTTCTCAAAAACACAGCAATAGTCTTTGGTCATTGGTCAACACTTGAAGGTATCAATACAGAAAATATTTACCCACTTGACAATGGATGTTTTTGGGGTGGACATCTCAGTGCGCTCAGATTAGACGATAGAATTCAATTTTCACAAAAATCCATAGAAACGAATTAATGTTACTTTCCAGTTCTGATATTTATTGACCCTTCGTAAACAAATTCAGCAGGTCCAGTTAAACAAACTTCATTATCATCATATTCCACCAATGCATCACCTCCAGTCAGATGTACTCTTACTTTCTTGTCTAGAAGGCCTAATCTAATACCATGAATAACAGATGCACATGCGCCTGAACCGCATGCTAAAGTTTCACCCGCACCTCTTTCTACAACTCGAACATTAATTTCATCTCTAGACAAGATTTGCATGAATCCTACATTAACACCTTTTGGAAATAATTTAGATAATTGAATCTTAGTCCCAATAGCAACAATATCTTTGTTATTAATATCATCTATTTGCAAAATTGAGTGAGGATTTCCAATAGATAAAACACCCATCATGTGCCCTTCAACAAGATACTCTAAATCCATACTTTCAGAAACAAATGGGATATTTTTTGGTTCGAAAATTGGAAAACCCATGGCCACTTTCACAGTATTATCATGATTGATGGTTAGTTTTAGTTGGCTAGCAATGGTTTCTACAATTATTTCCTGCTTCTGAGTCAAATTATACTTTTCAACGAAGCGTGCTAAACATCTCGCCCCATTGCCGCACTGGCCAACCTCTGAACCATCAGCGTTAAAGATTATATATTTAAAGTCAACATCTTTTGAATTGGCATTTTCTACCATTAGAAGTTGATCAAATCCAATACCAAATCTCCGATCTGATAATTGTCGAATTTCTTCGGTTGAAAGGCAGACATCTCCCTCAATGTTATTTATAACAATGAAGTCATTCCCTAATCCTTGCATTTTTGTAAAATATAACATAATGTCATTTTAACCTTATGATCTTAATGTATTGATCTTATGTGAGCTGATTTAACGATTATGATTACACCTAATAAAATAAACCTTAGTAAAGATAAGAAAACTCTTACTGTTAGGTTTGAATCACTAGATTATTCTTTTACTAGTGAGTTTTTACGTATCCATTCTCCTTCAGCTGAAGTATTAGGTCATGGACCAGGACAAGAAATATTACAACTTGATAAGGAAAATGTTGTTATTACAAAAATTAGGCCGATTGGAAATTACGCAATAGCATTGGATTATAGTGATCGACACACGACTGGAATATACTCTTGGGAATATCTGCATTTTCTTGCAATTAATAAAGAGAGACTTTGGCAAGAATATAAGGAAAAAGTCACTAACCAAAAAAACAAATGAGCCTATAAATTATGATAATTCAAATTACATTTATAATTATTAAAAATAAATATAGTAACTTACCCAGTAAATATATATTTTGATAAAATTGGAATTTGTAAATATATATTAAATCAAACAAGTATTTACAATATATTTGAGTCTAATCAATACACTATGAAAAGAATAATCATACAAATCACCCTCTTAATTTCTTTATTTATTTCTTTTCAAAGTTTTGCTCAAACAATTAATCAAATTGAATTCACAGGGCTTCAAGTAATTCCTAAGAGTACCGTTATAAATAAACTTCCAGTCAAAATTGGTGATGATTATAGCTCTGACGCTTCTAATAAAATTATTAGTTCACTATTTAATACTGGCTTCTTTTCTGATATTCAAGTTGAAATTAGTAATGATATTCTCTTAATTGCTTTAATAGAAAATCCACGTATTAAGCTTATCAACATTAAATCCGATTATAAAAAGACTTGGTCTAACTGGTTAGATAATTCAAATCAAAAATTAGCTTTTGATAAGGCTAACATTAAAGAACTTATTAACAAACATGAGCTTTCTGATGGTGATATTTATACCAAGAAAAAGCTTCATGAACTTGTTTTAGAAATTAAAAATCAATATCTAGCTATGGGTTACTTCAATATAGAAATTAAAGAAAATCTTGAAATTGACTCACAAAATAGAATAGATATTGAACTTATTGTATCTCAAGGCAAAAGAGTAAGAATAGAATCAATGAGTATTTCAGGCAACAGTATTTTTAATGATGAAGAACTTTTAGACCAATTTTCAATTGGAATAAAGGAAAATTCTTTTATAAATTATTTCACCAATAAAGATCGATACACTGAAATAGCTTTTGATAAGGGTATGAAGTCTATCTCAAATTTGTACATGAATTCAGGTTATCTAGACTTTAAATTTGTTAGTGTAAATAAATCACTTTCTGAAGACAAAGAATATATAAATATCGAAATAGAACTTGAAGAAGGAATTCAATATAAATTGGGAGCCGTTAGTTTTAAAGGTGAGTTAGGAAACCAGAAGCCTGAAGACCTTTTGCAATTAGTCAGTATCCAAGAAGGTGAAATATTTAATTGGGAAGCGATTGTTAATGATGTTCAAAAAATTACTGATGTTTTTGTAAATCAAGGTTATGCATTTGCCAATATAAACCCTACTACAGAAGATGTTCTGGATAGGGTGAATATTTATTTTAATATATCTCTTAACAAAAAAGTTTATGTAAATAGAATCACAATTTCAGGAAATACCCGCACTCAAGATGAAGTTATAAGGCGAGAAATTTCACTCACAGAGGGTAGCCTTTTCTCTAGGAGTTTGCTCAACAAATCTGTCGTTAAACTTAGAAGATTAGGGTATTTTTCCGATGTTCAAATGGATGCCTCCAAGGTCGAAGGTATGCCTGATAAAATTGACTTAAATTTTGTAGTGCAAGAGACTAAAACTGGAACAATAAGTTTTTCAGTTTCGCATAGCAACAACTATGGAATATCCTTTGGATCAGGTATTCAAGAGAAAAATATTTTTGGCTCAGGAAATACTTTAAATGCAAATCTAAAGCTTGCAGAATCATTTAAGAAGCTTAACATTTATTTTGAAAACCCATATTTCAACAAAGATAACCACAGTATAAGTTATGGTGTTTTTTACAGTAAACAAAGCGATGATGATGTAATGGCAAATTCCTATACTGTTAATTCAAAAGGGATAACGTTAGGTTATGGCGTTCCTCTAACAGAAGATACTAGACTTAACGCCAAATTAAAGTATGCCGATAACGATTTAGTTTGTAGTTCAGGTTTTTCAGCCTCAGGTTATGAGTCAACTCAATGCGCAAATAAAAATAACAATGAGGTTGTTTTTGGACTTAGTTGGAATGAAAGCACCCTAAATGATTACATGTATCCAACTGATGGAAGAAGTAATGCGCTGAGTGTTGATGCAGCCTTGCCGCTTTCAGATTATCGTTATGTGAACATCAATGTAAACCATACAAGCTACCAAGCGTTAAATGAAAATTTGACTTTGAAATTAACTGGCGACCTAGGTCTGATTTCAGGCTATAGCGGAAAAGAAGTTCCATTTTACAAGCGTTATTTTGCTGGTGGTAGCGGCTCAGTTCGTGGTTTTGGCAATAGGTCTCTTGGTCCGACGTACCCTAATTCAACTGCGAAAGGAGGAGAGCTGTCTGTCTTAGGAAGTGTTAATGTTATCGCGCCCGCAAGCTTTATTGATGATAATGAAAATATGAGGGTAAGCGCATTTGTTGATACAGGAAACATCTTCGAAAAATCATCCAGTATGAAGTTAGGTGATCTAAGAATGTCAGCAGGTATTGCATTTGCCTATCTCAGCCCTATTGGTTCAATCGGAGCTTATTGGTCTACCCCTATCCTTAAAAAAACTGGAGATGATATCGAAAACTTTAGTTTTTCATTGGGCACTGGTTTTTAATCTAACAAATGAGAGCTTTAGCTTTTTTAGTGCTAGCTTTGTTGACTGGTTTAGCAGGTGCTGAATCGATAAAAATAGGTTATCTTAATACAAATGCAGTTGTTATCAACTTAACTCAATACACACAGGGAAATGAGGCAATTTCAAATAAGTTTGAATCCAGAAAAAGGGAACTTCTTAGTCTATTTAATCATATCGAACTTTTAAAAGAAAACTATAGTAGTAAATCTAAAGCTAACAAATCTGAAATATATATAAATGAACTTAATCATATCAAAAGACTTGAAAATAATTTTCAAAAAGAAACTGAATTATGGCAATCGCAACTAAATCAAGAAAAACAATTGCTTCTTCAAGAGGTTGAATCATTAATCAATGAGGCTGTTGAATTCCTTGCTCAAGATGGAAATTACGATCTAATCTTGTATGATAATGTTGCCTTTGCGAGTGATAAAATAGTTGATATCAGCTATGATGTAATTAATTTGATTGAATCTACTTCACCATGAATCTTAAACTTGGATTAATCGCCAAAAAAATTGGGGCTCAGTTAATCGGAGATTCTGAAATGGAGATTAGTGGAATTAATTCATTATCACAGGCTAATGAAAATCAATTAAGTTATATTGTTGATAGAAAATACATTGAATCTTTAGTTAGCACAAATGCAGGTGCTGTAGTGTTAAGTAAGGAAATGAAAAATCATTGTAAAACAAACATACTTTTGGTTTCTAATCCATATTTGGCTTTTGCTAAGGCAACTCATTACTTTAAGTCGATAAATACCATGCCTATAAACAATAATATTGACCCTTCAGCAAATTTAAATGATGCTTTACTTGGTCCAGGATGTGTTATTGGTAAAAACGTTATTGTAGGTAAAAATACAAGGTTGGAGTCTAACTGTGTAATTGAAGATAATGTTATAATTGGAAGTAGTTGCAAAATATCATCCAACGTAACTATTCAAAAAGATTGTCAGGTTGGCAATAACTGTACGATATTGCCTGGCGCAGTGATTGGTTCTGAAGGATTTGGCAATGCCTTAGATGATAATAAATCTTGGTATAGTATTGCTCATTTAGGAAGAGTTGTTGTTGGTGATCATGTTTCTATTGGCTCAAATACAACTATAGATAGAGGCACAATTAATGACACTCAAATTCATAGTGGAGTTAGAATTGACAACCTTGTTCATATAGCCCATAACGTTATAATAGGAGAAAAAACTGCAATTGCTGCTAAAACCGGCATTGCTGGTAGTACAGTTATTGGAAAGCGTTGTATGATTGGAGGGATGGTAGGTATTGTTGGTCATTTAAATATTACTGATGATGTTGTTGTTAATGCAACAAGCACAGTTAATCGAGATATAAAAAAACCTGGTGTTTATACTGGATTCTTCCCTCTTATGTCACATAACACATGGAAAAAGGCTGGAATGTGGCTCACAAAACTTGATAAAATTACCAAAAAATTAAATATTAAGTTAAAAGACATTAAGTAAATAATATGAAAATGAATATAAATGAGGTAAAAAACTTCTTACCTCATCGCTACCCTTTTTTAATGATAGATAAGGTTCTTGACTGTAAAGTTGGCGAAAATTTAACAGCAATAAAGAATGTCTCCTTTAATGAGCCTCATTATAAGGGACACTTTCCAGACCAACCTATTATGCCTGGAGTGTTGATTATTGAAGCTCTAGCTCAGGCTACCGGAATATTGGCATTTAAATCTGAAGTTGGAAAGCCTGTTACGGGTCAAATTTATATGCTGGTTGGTGTTGATAAAGTTCGTTTTAAGAGGACAGTTGAACCAGGAGATCAGCTCAAACTTTACGTTGAAGTTGTTACAGTTAAGCGTGGTATATGGAAGTTTAATTGCAAGGCCACAGTTGAAAATCAACTTGTGACTTCTGCAGAAATAATATGTACTCAAAAGCCTGCGGAGTGATTATTTATGGCTGTTAATCCGACTGCAATTGTTCATGAGAGTGCAAAAATTCACAAAGACGCAACGATACATGCTTCCGCGTTTATCGGTCCAAATGTTGAAATTGGTGCTGGCACTGTGGTTGATTCTCATGCTGTTATCGCCGGACCAAGTAAGATAGGTAAAAATAACCATATCTACTCATTTGCCTCAATAGGTGGTGACCCACAGGATATTACATATGAAGATGGACAAGAAAGTAACTTGCTTATTGGAGATGATAATCTTATTCGAGAGTTTTGTACTATCAATCGTGGAACTGAAAAAGAAAATTCTCTAACTAGAATTGGTTCAAACAATATGTTAATGTCATACGTTCATATTGCACACGACTGTCAACTAGGTAATCATATTATTATGTCTAATAACGCTTCACTTGCCGGACATGTTAGAATTGACGACTGGGCTGTTCTAGGTGGTTTTGTATTAATTAAGCAGTTTTGTAACATTGGAAGGCATACCTATGCTGGAATGGGGTGTCAGGTCAATAAAGATATTCCAGACTATATGGTGGCCTCTGGTGTACAGCCAAAAATAAGAAGTATCAATGCTGTTGGAATGAAGCGTAGAGGTTTTAGTGCAAGTTCAATTGCTTCTATTAAGCGCGCCTTTAAAGTTGTTTATCGAGAATCTCAAGGAAGACTTTTAGATCATGCTCTTAAAGAATT
>CAZSHL010000049.1:0-8731 GCA_964606585.1 uncultured Piscirickettsiaceae bacterium | reverse complement strand
GGGAAGAAAAAAGGAGCTTATTATAAAAGGTGGAGAAAATATCTCACCTAGAGAAATTGATGACACAATTTATAAACACAACTCTGTTTTGGAAGTCTGTACTTTTGGGATTTTTGATGAAGACTATGGAGAAGATATTTCAGCATGTGTATTCCTAAAAGAAAATTTTTTAGCAAACGAGAAAGAATTAAAAGATTTATGCACAGCTGATTTAGGTGAATATAAGACACCTAGGAAGATAATTTTTGTTGATGAGCCTTTGCCTAAAGGTCCATCAGGAAAAATACAGAGACTTAAAATTGCTGAACAATTTAAGTAAGTACAATTAAGGTGATTCTTTGGTTATATCTTTAATGCAGAGTGATTAAAACTTTTTCGGGTAAACTAATCCAATGTTAATTGGAGTCTATTTATGTCATTACTAGAAAAGTTAACGAATAGAGCACAAAGGATTTATCCGCGTATTTTATTACCTGAATCTTCTGATCAGCGAGTTCTTGAGGCAGCATTTGCACTTTCATTCCAAAAAATAGCAAAAATAGTACTTCTTGGTAATGAAAATAAATTAGATAAAAAAACTCAAAACGAAGATCATAACCTTGAATTTATAAACCCAGATGACGATAAATTAAAACATAAATATGCAAAAACGTTATTTGAAAATCGCAAACATAAAGGTTTGGATCTCGATGAGTCACTCGATTTAGTTAATGATCATAATGTTTTTGCAATGTTGGCTTTGAAAAGAGGTGAAGTTGATGGTATTGTAACTGGTGCAATAACACACAGTCAAAAGGTTCTCAGTAATGCACTGAGCATTATTGGAGTAGCAAATAATTGTAAACTTGTCTCTAGTTTTTTTCTAATGATTTTTGATTCAAAACATGAAAAGTATGGAAAAGAGTTAATATTTTCTGATTGTGCAATGAACGTTAACCCAGATGCTGATGAATTGGCTGAAATTGCAGTGAGCGCTTATACGTCGGCAAGAAACTATTTTGGCACTAAACCAAAAGTTGCAATGCTGTCTTTTTCCTCTAATAAAAATACAAAATATAGTCATGTAGAAAAAGTTGATATTGCTACTAATATTGTAAAAAATAAGCATCCAAACATCGATATTATTGGCAATATTCAACTTGATGCTGCACTAGATAGCGATGTTCTTCATACTAAATCACCTGAAGCAACTTTTATTACCCCTGCTAATGTCCTAATTTTCCCAAATTTAGACTCAGGGAATATAGGTTATAAACTTGTTCAACGCTTTTCAGGAGCTCAGGCAATTGGTCCTATACTGCAGGGTTTGGCTAAACCTGTTAATGATTTATCAAGAGGTTGTACTATACAAGAGATTATAAAAACTGTAATCATCACTGCCAATCAGTGCAAGATTAATTAGAACAATCTTCTACATACTGACATAATTCGGACCGCCACCACCTTCAGGTGGAGTCCAAGTGATATTTTGTGCAGGGTCTTTTATATCACAGGTTTTACAATGGAGACAGTTTTGGGCATTAATTTGAAAGTAGTCTAAACCTTCTTTATCGATTATTTCATAAACTCCAGCAGGACAGAATCTTTGAGCGGGTTCACTATATTTTTCAAGATTATATTCCAAAGGGATATTCGAATCGTCGAGCTTTAGGTGAATTGGTTGATCTTCTTCATGATTTGTTCCTGAAAGAAATAAAGACGAAGTAATGTCAAAACTTAAGACATTATCGGGGTTAGAGTAAGCAAAATCTTCACTATTTTTTGCAAGCATCAAATTATCGCAATCTCGATTTTCATCTCTGATATTCAATGGTAGTTTATTGCGAAAAATATTTGACTCAATAAAATTGTATACTGAACCACCAAAAAAACCAAATTTATGCATTGAAGTGCTAAAGTTTCTAGCTTTATATAATTCTCTATATAAATCACTTCCACTAAATATATCGTCGAATTCACAAATCTCCTCACTAAGAAGCTTGTTGATATATTCAGCAGCTAACATACCGGATTGTATCGCACAGTGACTACCTTTAATCTTACCGGAGTTTAATGTACCGGCGTCACAGCCAATGATCATACCGCCAAGGAAATTCATTTTGACAAGTGAATTAAGGCCACCCTTAGTTATAGCTCTAGCTCCATAAGAGATACGTTTGCCGTTTTCAAGAAATTGCTTAATTACTGGGTGTTTCTTATATTTTTGAAATTCTTGGAAGGGGTTAAGATATGGGTTACTATAATTTAGATCAACAATCAAGCCTACTGCAATATGATTGTTATCAAAGTGATAAAGGAATCCACCTCCTGAAGTACCTTTATTTAGGGGCCATCCAGCAGTATGAACAACGTTTCCTGGATAATATTTATCAGTGTTTACTTCCCAAATCTCCTTGAAGCCTATTGCATAATGTTGAGGACTTTTATTATCATCAAGGTTGAATTCTTTAATTAGTTGTTTACCTAAATGACCTCTTGATCCTTCTGCAAAAATTGTTTGTTTAGCTAAAATATTCATACCAGGCGTCCAAGTAGATTTTTTTTCACCGAGTTTGTCAATTCCCATATCTCCGGTAGTCACGCCGCAAACTTGTCCATTTTCATCAAGTAAATAGTTTTGAGCTGGGAAGCCTGGAAAAATATCTACTCCGAGTTCCATTGCTCTATCTGCCATCCATTGGCAAAGTTCACCAAGTGAAATAATATAACTTCCTTTGTTGTGTAAGCTTCGAGGAACTAGCCATGAAGGCATTTTTATGCTATTTTTATCGCTAGTTAGTATATAAATATCGTCACCTTTAACGGGTGTATTTAGGGTAGGGCAGTCATTTACTTGTTCAGGAAATAAGTTATGCAATGCTTTAGGTTCGAACACAGCTCCTGAAATGATATGAGATCCAATTTCAGAACCCTTTTCAAGTAGACATACAGAAAGATTAGAATTGAGCTGTTTAAGCTTGCAGGCTGAGGCAAGGCCTGCTGGTCCTCCACCTACAACAACGACATCGTATTCAATTGATTCTCTTTCCATAAGTTTTCAACTTAAAAAGTTTCTTAGGTTTGTTCAATCAACTCTTGCATAGCACCAAAAAGATCGGTTTTCCAAACTAAATCAGCCATTCTACACATTGGAGCATCAGGGTCGTTATTGATAGCGACGATAACTTGAGAATCTTTCATTCCTGCTAAATGTTGAATTGCACCAGAAATACCAACCGCTATATAAAGTTGAGGTGCAACTACCTTGCCAGTCTGTCCAACTTGATAGTCATTTGAAATAAAGCCAGCGTCTACAGCGGCTCTAGAAGCGCCAACTGCAGCATCTAGTTTGTCAGCTAACTGTTCAATTAATGCAAAATTTTCTTTTGAACCCAATCCTCGACCACCCGAAACAATTCTTGATGCAGTTGTCAATTCCGGACGTTCAGATTGAGATTCCTGGAGAGAAACAAAGCTAGATTTAGATTCAGGGATAGATAAAGATAACTCTTCAATAGAAGCTGGGCTACCATCAACGCAGTGTTCAAATGAGGTTGATCTAACAGTCATAAGGATTATGCTGTCCATTGACTCTACTGTGGCCATAATATTTCCAGCATATAGAGGTCTAACGAAGGTATTTTCACTTTTTATTTCACAGATATCAGATAAAGGCTGGACATCGAGAAGGGCACCAACTACTGGAACAATATTTTTACTGTAAGTGGAAGAGCCAGCAACAAGATATTTATAGTCTGACATAACTTTAGCGATTAATTCACTGGCAACTCCTACGCTGATATGTTCTAATTTTTCATCCGAAACTACCTTAACTTTACTTAGACCATTAAGATTGGCGACTGAAGAGGCATTTTCAGGATTATTAGTAAGCACCAGTGCATCTATCGTTTCTGATAATTGAGATGCGGCAGTTATTGCCGCTCGACTATTTGCACTAACTTCAGAGCCATTTAATTCAATTAATACTATAGCAGCCATTACAACACCCCCAATTGATTTAATTCACTAAACAATTCATTGGCTGAACTTATCTCCTTTGCAGCACGGTCTTTTGTTCCTGACTCTTCAACACTGAGAACTTTAATTCTAGGGGTAACGTCAATATCCATACTTGATAGTTCAATCGTTTCTAGGGGTTTTGATCTTGCTTTCATGATGTTTGGAAGTGAGGCATACCTAGGTTCATTAAGTCTCAAATCAACAGTTACAATGGCTGGTATATCAAGCTTTCTAGTCTCTATACCTGAATCTATTTCACGACTAACTTCTGCATAATTGCCGTCATCACTTAATTTAAATTGTGAGATAAAAGTGCCCAAAGAAAAATTTAATAAGCCAGATAGAATTTGACCGGTTTGATTATTGTCATTATCTACGGCCTGTTTACCCATAAAGATTAACCCTGCTTTCTCTTTTTCAACAATTTTTGCTAAGATTTTTCCTACATGAAGAGGTTGCAGATTTAAATCAGAATCAGTTTTAACAAAAATAGCCCTATCAACACCCATCGCAAGAGCTGTTCTGAGTGTATCAACGGTTTTATCCATACCAATACTAACCGCTATTGTTTCACTAGCATTGCCAGCTTCTTGGACTTTCAATGCTTCTTCAACTGCAATTTCACAAAAAGGATTCATCGCCATTTTGGCATTATTTAAATCAACAGTCTGAGTTTGCTTGTCAACGCGGGCCTGTGTGTAAGGGTCAAGCACTCTTTTTATTGGAATGATTATTTTCATTTACTGCTCATGTTTTGTTTTGAATTTCGCGAATAATACCATATAAATGTTGTTTGTCTAGTAATAGCGAAAATTACAATTTTATCGTTAATTTATATTTAACTCAACGATTAAATATTTTTAATTGGAAATCGTAGTTTTGCCTCAGCTCCGTCCTGTAAAAATCTGTTGTTTAAGGTAATCTCACCACCATGTAACTGCATAATTTTATTAACAAATCTTAAGCCTAAGCCTGTACTTCTTTTGCCAGTATCTGGTCTTGATACGGAAAAAAAACGTGTAAAGAGTTTACTCAAAACTTGTGCAGGTATTCCCGGTCCCTCATCTAGAATGATAATATTGACTGCAGAGTTGGTTTGGCTGGCTTTGATGATGATTGTTCCTTTATTGGGGCTAAAGTCTATCGCGTTATTGATTATGTTCCCTACTGCTTGTTCAAAGAGTAATTTTTCGACTTTTATTTTTAAGTCATCACCGATTTCATATTTAAATTTAATATTTTTCTTTGCTATATTGCCAGCTCTAATGGTTTCACTAACCACATCTTCAATGACAGATTTGATATTAATTTTAGTTAACTTTGAAAGTTTATCCAAACTTTCAATTCTAGAAAGATTCAGCAATCTTGTGACAAGTCTATCCATATGATTGTTAGAATCAAGAATACTTTCAATAAAGTTAGTTCTCTCTTTTTGACTCATATCAGTTTTTAGATTTTCCGCATTCAAACGCACTCCGGTAATTGGGGTTCGCAATTCATGAGCTAGTGTATTGATATAATCCTCTACATCGTCCTTAAGTTCGACTTCACTTCTAGATTTCTGAATAGCTAGTGCAAGCTTGTTAAATTGAATATTTAAGTCAGGTATAGAAACGTCCTCACCATTAAAAAGTTTCGTTGTGTATCTTTCTATACGATTAATGTTTCTTGAAATTCTATAGCTACCAAGCAATCCAAAAAATAAAGAGATCAAAAATATGTAGAAAATAAATTCATATAAATATGACTCATCCATCAAATCTAGCATTGGTGCTGCAACAACAATAACCCCCATAATTTCCCGATTTTTATCATATATAGGGTTTGAGACATAGAGATATTGTGGTTTGTATATATAGTTTAAGTCTATTCCCAACGCCTTCCTTGGTTTATTTACAGGCTCAACTGAAATTCTACTTATACCTTCATTGCCCTTAAGGGCTGAATCGACTTCAGCTTGGGTTCTTACATCTTTTCCTAAATTTAAACCTCTAGAGTCAAGGATTAATAGTCCGTCTTTGTCTGTTATGTATATAGCTAGATTATCAAGTAAATTGTTATCTCGAGATTTTTGTTGAATTGTTTGAGTTGAATAATCACCAATGATATTTTCAAAAACTGTAATATCTATTGCATCATTTATAATATTTTGAGAAGCAATCTTACTCATTAGGCTAGATACTTCTACTAAAACCTCTTTTGCTGATTCAGTACTTGTTCTCTGAACAAAAAGCCATACCAAGCCACTACTAATGACAAAATATAGAATAAATAGTTTGGTACCGACACTTAGCTTAAAGTTTTTCATTCAACAAGACTATATCCTATGCCACGAATGGTTTCAATATGTTCGCAACTATCGTCTATTTCTTTTAAACGTTTTCTTATTGATTTTACGTGAGTGTTTATTGTTTTATCATCAGCACCTGTAGGTCTATCCCAGATAACGTTAAGTAGATCTTTTCTAGTATGCACTTGATTTGGGTGTTTTACTAAATGAGACAGAATTTTAAATTCGGCAAGCGTTAAAGTGACTTCCTGATCGTGAAAAAGCATTCTTTTCATGGCCTCATTAATGATAAATTTTGTCTGAGTTCTTGTTTCTGTATTTCGTCTAAATACTCTTAATTGTGCTCTTACATGTGCAACAATTACTCTAGGGCTAAAAGGTTTTGTTATATAGCCATTAGCGCCAAGTCCTTCAAGACTTAAGACCTGGTCGGATTCATCATCTCTGGCAGAAATAATAATTACAGGAACGCTAGATTTTGACCGAATTTTTCGCAACACATCAAATCCACTAATATCTGGCAAACCAACATCTAGCAAGACTAAATCAACCTTGTTATCGTTGAGATACTCGAGTGAATCGCTACCATTATCAAAAGATATCCAACTAAAAGCGTCTTTATCTAGGGCAAAACCGACACCTTCAGCTATCGCTTTATCGTCTTCAATAATTAAAATATGCTCCATATTTTTGCATTGTAGTAAAAAAACTTAATTCTAGTCAAAAATGGTTCTCACAGTTGCTTCTTCATCAAATCTTCATCAAAAATTCATCTATAAAACATTTGACATAATTAGTTAAGGTGTAAATTAGTGCCATTGTTTGAATATCTTATGAATATATATGAATCGCACTCTAATAAAGAATATACACCTAGTAAGGGCGATTTTTAAAGAAAAGATACTTGAAAATGATGATATCACAATAACTATTGAGTCTAATACATTGGCAATGAAAAAAAATATAACAGCTTCACAATTAGATAGTTTTTTAAATACTCTAGACCATTTAATTGGTGAGTATAAAGAACCTCGTACACCCTTGACACTTTCCTCTCCTAGTGGTAATTGAGGTACTGGCAGAAGCTGGTGGTCGCTCCTTCCACCAGCAGACGCTTTTTTGAAATATAAATATTTATGAATCAAAAAACAAATAATCAAAATATAAATAATAGTAATACAAAGACTGATTTCTATAAAAGACTTAATATAAATGAAAAACAGTTTAATAAAGCCATAGCTTGGTACCATAGCGCTATGCATAAACAAAATCAAAGACAAACACATTAAGCTCCCTAAAGATAATTATTATCACTTATTGAGAAGTTCTATAATCTAGCATCGGGCAATCTAAATTTAGAGCTAGACTAAATGATAAATTTTCACAAAAAACTAGAGATAAAAATTTTTATTCTAGCTATCTTAATGGCTATTGCCAGCAACACTTTGGCCGAACTGAAAGTTGGTGACATCGCTCCTAGCTTTAAACTTACTGACCAGTTCAATGTTCAACATACTTTAAATAATTATCATGGAAAATGGGTTGTACTATATTTCTATCCAAAAGATGACACGCCAGGCTGTACAACACAGGCATGTGATTTTCGAGATGCAACAGAGAGAATAATAGCAAGTAAAGCAGTAGTTTTTGGTATTAGCGTGGATAGTCTTGAATCACATGTAAAGTTCGCTGAAAAATATAGCATACCTTTTTCAATACTGTCAGATCCTGCTGGAGATGTTTCAATTAAGTACGACTCATTAAGTGGTTTTTTTGTAGTGTCTAAAAGAAACACATTTATTATTGATCCTCAAGGAAAAATTGCAAAAAAATTCTATTCTGTTAAGCCAAAAGGGCATGCAGAAATGATATTAAATGAACTCAATCTACTCCAAAGCAAATATCAATAGTAGATAAATACAAATTAAATTTTTAGTTACGTATGAATTAATTTGATTTTTTCTGATTTAGTCATTTTTTTAATTTCTATTTCTCTTTTCAATGCATCTTTCCGAGATGAAGTTTGCTCCTGATAAACTAAGTAGCAAGGCTTCCTTGAATGCGTATATTTCGCGCCACCTTTCATTTCTCCCAAATGTTGCTTAAGTCTTCTTTCAATATTAGTTGTGATTCCACAATAATAACTACTATCGCTACATTCAAGTATGTATATGAACCATTTATCTTGATGATTTAATTCCATAAAAAACTTTTACAATGTTTATTTTTTTTGATTAATAAATATATTAAAATGCGCGTCTTTAAATAAATATATCATGATAAATTGATCTATTTTTTATGATTTTTGTCTAAATTCAACTGGAAAAGAAATTGATATGTTAGGTAGTGTAATTCGTACAACTTGGCCACTATTTCTAGGGATACTCTTTATAGGTTTAGGAAACGGCTTGCAAGGGACTCTAAGTAGCTGGCGTGCAGACT
>CAZSHL010000048.1:0-8958 GCA_964606585.1 uncultured Piscirickettsiaceae bacterium | reverse complement strand
GGTGCCCGGGGCCGGAATCGAACCGGCACGGCCGTTAAAAGCCGCAGGATTTTAAGTCCTGTGTGTCTACCAATTTCACCACCCGGGCATTGAACTGAAAGGAACGAGAAATTATATACTATCGATTGTTATTTTTTAAGTCTATTATCCCTCCAACTTATCGATATTTTTCATGAATAAATGCGACCTTTCATTACAGTATATTAAATAATTTATGTAAAATTTGTGATTTAGCAAATACAACATCTAACTGAAATGATTTCCCTACTAAAATTAGTTGTAGTACTTATACTAGGCTGGGGATTAGTTAATATCTACAGAAGAATAAGGCATCCCGAAGCCAGCAATAACTCTGATTCAGGACTGAAGATGGTCGCTTGTTCGGTATGTGATACGCACATACCAGAGACTGAGGCCATTACTAAGAATGGCAAAGTATATTGTTCAGAAAAACACGCGGAATAACTAATTATGAAATTTCTTTTTGATTTTGGTCCAATTATTCTTTTCTTTATTGTTTATAAGATATACGGACTTTATACTGCGATTTATGCAATGATTGTAGCTACATTTGTGCAACTCATGTACACTAGATTAACGACTGGAAAATTTGAAAACTCGCACATTATTACATTTATCTTGTTGCTAGTTTTTGGTGGAATTAGTATAGCGCTTAGGGATCCAGCATTTGTGATGTGGAAAGTGAGTGTTTTGTATCTAATTTTTGCACTTGCAATTATTGCCAGTAATTGGATTGGTAAACAGACATTGCTTGAACGTATGCTAGGCAAAGAGTTGCAATTACCTAAACAAACTTGGGAAAAATTGTCTTGGATTTGGGGTTTTGGCTTTATTGGTATAGCTATAGTCAATGCATACTTTGTCAATGCAGCATTAAGTGCGAGAAAGGCTTTTTTTTCAAGTGTAAAGATTGATACAAAAATTGAATTAAGTGAGGTTGATTGTCCTACAACTTTTTTAGAGAATCTCTGTTTAGAAGCACAGCAATCTGAACAAACTTGGGTGAAC
The DNA here is from genome assembly GCA_964606585.1 of uncultured Piscirickettsiaceae bacterium. Classification (GTDB taxonomy): domain Bacteria; phylum Pseudomonadota; class Gammaproteobacteria; order PS1; family Pseudothioglobaceae; genus Pseudothioglobus. The sequence goes on along the minus strand of CAZSHL010000048.1, from coordinate 7,929 downwards.
TTTAAACTTTTTGGGACACTTGGCTTGACGCTATTATTAATTGTTTTTACGGTTTTTATATTAAGTAAGCATTTGAAGGAAAAAGAGACCTAGATCATTGTAGTAAATACTGAGAAATCAATTTTAGAGTATAATAAGTTGTTTTTTATTTTGCTTATATAAGTCGTTTTGGAGTTTAACTATGAATGAAATTAGAGCAGATAGATTGTACACTGAAAACCATGAGTGGGTAATCGACAATGGTGATGGAACTTATACTTTAGGTATATCAGATTATGCTCAAGAATCCCTTGGAGATTTGGTTTTCGTAGAGCTTCCGAGCGAGGGAGATAGTGCAACTACATCTTCTCCTGTGTGTGTTGTTGAATCAGTAAAATCTGCCAGCGATGTTTATGCTCCAGCCAATCTAGAAGTTCTAGAGATAAATCAGGCTCTTGATAGTGACCCAGAGTTGGTTAACAGCGATTGTTATGATGAAGGATGGCTAATTAAATTTAGCGCTGATTCAATAGATAATCTCATGGATGCGAAAAGTTATCAAGATTTTCTTGAGTCGGAGTAATAATTTTGTCCTTGGTAGGCTCGCTTGTTGCTTACAAAGGCAAGCCCGCAAAAATTGCATCTAGTACAACGCATAGGTTAGTTTTAACCTTTTCTGATGGAAGTTCTCGCAAGGTACGCGAAAAGGATTTCCGATACATCCATCCAGACTATATCAATGTTGCCGATAATTGTCCTGAAGTTAATGTGACGGTTTTGGATGATCTCCAAGGTGAGTCTTTATCATTAAAGGAAGTTACAGAGTGGCTATTCAATGAGTATTCTGCACAAAATGCTTGGTTTGTTAATTTAATGGCAGAAGAAGGACTGTATTTTTTTTGGAATAAAGGTGTTGTGGTAATTCGACCTAAAGAGCAAATAGAAATTATCCTTAAACAAAGAGAAGAAAAAATAATCGAAACCGAAAGCCTAAGTCGTTGTATAAAAAATCTTCAAAAAAATGTTGTTAGTAAAGGTGACTCTTTCTGGCTTAATGAAATTGAAAAAGTTGCGCTTAATCAGTCCAAACATACAAAAATATTGACAGCTTTATCTTTGGATAATACTCCCGAAGTTGCTCACAATTTGCTTTTAAAGATTAAATATTGGGATATGATAAAAAATCCATATCCAGCTCGTCATAAAATCGCTGTTGATGAGGAAATGTTGATAGAAAGTAGAAAAATAGTCAGGGAGGATTTGACTTATTTACAAAGTATAGCTATTGATAACAGTGGTTCTAGTGATGCAGATGATGCGATAAGTTTGGAGAGTGGTGTAGTTTGGGTTCACATTGCAGATGTTTCCTCTATGGTGCCTTATGGAAGTGACTTAGAGAGTTATGCGCAAAAAAGAATATCGAATTTGTATTTACCCGATCAGACCATTCATATGTTGCCTACTAACTTAATCTCATCGTGTTCACTTGGTGAGCGAGAGACATCACAAGCTATATCTATTAGTTTTAAGATGACTGATAGCCAAATTACTGATGTCCAAATTGTACCCAGTAATATTAGGGTCGAAAAAATGACTTACGAAGAAGCGGATAAAGTTATTAATCAGCACGAAATACTATCTAAACTCAATGTGTTGGCAAAATCTCACAAAATATTTCGCAATAGTAATGGTGCTATAAAACTCGATTTTCCAACGGTTGATATGCAGATTATTAATAATAAGGTCAGTATTGAGTTACAACAAAAAAGTGAGAGTCGCGAGCTAGTGGCTGAGATGATGATTATTGCTGGTCGTGCGGTCGCAAAATTTGCTGTTGATAATCAAATTGTAATGCCTTTTGTTGCTCAAGATGATGGAACTTTTAGTGAGCATATTTTAAAAAATAAAGAAAATTTAACAGCAAGTGAAGCTTTTCAGGCGATGCGTTGCTTTAAGCGTTCAAAGATAACACCAAAAGCTTTAAGACATGCAGGACTTGGGCTAGATAGTTATGTTAGGGTTACAAGTCCAATAAGACGTTATTTGGATCTAGTGGCGCAGCAACAGCTGCTCAGTTTTGTGTTAAATAAAGAAGCGCTTAATGTGGAACTACTAAAGCAAAGGATTACCATGGCTAATGTTGCTGTCTCGAAGATTAACAAGGCAACAAAACAAAGTATGGAACACTACAAATGCCTTTATCTCAAGCAAAATAATAGATGGCAAGGTAAGGGAGTTATTGTAGACTTACATAGCAATAAAGCTACGTTGTTAATTCCTGAGATTGCAATGTTTTCGCAAGTAAAAATTAAATTAAACTACGAAATAGATAGTGAGATAGAGATAAAAGTCTCATCAATTAATCTTGAGAACAGGCTAGTTGATTTCAAGCCAGTCTAGAGTATCGTTAAGTTTGATAGCATTCCCTTTTTTGTTATTCCAATCACCCAAAACATAACGAGTGTAACTTTGCATAGGGTGAGTATTTTGTCTATGAGTATGGCCATGAATGAGGTCTGTATTGGGATAATTTTCCATTAATTTATCAACAGTTATTTGATTAACATCCATGATTTCTAATGATTTGTATTTCTGAGCTTCGATACTTTTTTTTCGCAATCCACCAGTTAATTTGAGGCGGTATTGTTTAGGTAAATGGAGAAAAGTAAACTGAATTACAGGGTTTCTTAAAATCTTTTTTAACCTCTGATAATCAACGTCATCACTGCATAAGCTATCTCCATGCATAAGAAGATAGTTTTTGTCATTTTGTTTAAGTTCAAAAGGCTCTTGGATGATTTGACAGCCGCTTTTTCTTTCAAATTCACTGGCCAATAAAAAGTCACGATTGCCAGCCATCACATAAACTTTGGTTGTTTTACTTAAGTCTAATAATATATCAATAACAGGCTTGTAGTTATCAAGCGATATGTCGTCACCAATCCAGCTATGAAACAAATCACCCAAGATGAAAAGTTGGTCAGCTTGAGATGCAAAATTATTACAAAACTTTTTAAATAAATCGACTTTATCATCCTCCACTGTCGTGAGATGAAGATCGCCAACAATTAAGGTTTGATTCATTTTTATTATGAGAAAAAAAGAAACATAAGTATCTACGATTACTCTTTTGTAAAAGCCTTATTTATCACAATAGGTTCCGCTGGAACATCAGCGTGACCACCTAAGTTAATAGTTTCAACGCCCTGTATTTTATCAACTACATCTTGACCTAAGACAACCTCACCGAATACACAATAGCCCCAGCCATCTTGTCCTGGGCAGTTTAAAAAATCATTATCTACAACGTTAATGAAGAATTGAGAACTAGCTGAGTGAGGAGCCATGGTTCTTGCCATTGCAATAGTGTATTTGTTATTTTTTAATCCATTCTTTGCTTCATTTTCAATACTATCTTTTGTTGTTTTTTGTTGCATATCTTCAGTCATACCACCACCTTGAATCATAAAATTCGGTATGACACGATGAAAGATAGTGCCATCATAAAAACCGTGTTCAACATAATCTGTGAAATTTTTAACTGTAATTGGAGCTTTTTCCGTATCAAGTGTAATCTGAATATCTCCCATATTCGTCTCTAAAACAACCATATTTATTAACCATTAATTAAAAAGGGAGAATTATAACTTATTTCATCAACAGCACTTTCACAAAGATAAAGCTTCGAGTATAATCTAGCCCTTTTTAGCAAATACTTTAGGATTTGTCATGTATGCAGTTATCAAAACAGGTGGGAAGCAATACAGGGTTTCGGAAGGAGAGACTCTAAAAATAGAGAAGCTTGAAATCGAACCTGGAAAAAAAGTAACTTTTAAAGAAGTCTTGATGGTTGCAGACGGTGATAAAGTTCAGTTGGGTTCACCACTAGTTGAAAAAGCAAGTGTTGAGGCTAAAGTTGTTTCTCAAGGAAAAGGGAAAAAAATCAATATATTAAAGTTTAAACGTCGTAAGCATTCGATGAAACAGCAAGGTCATAGACAGTTATATACAGAAGTGCAAATCGGCAAAATAAAGGTATAAGGAGTTAACTGTGGCGCATAAAAAGGCAGGTGGTAGTACTAATAACGGTAGAGATTCAGTATCTAAAAGACTCGGCGTCAAACGTTTTGGTGGCCAAGCTGTATTAGCAGGCAATATTATTGTACGCCAAAGAGGTACCAAATTTCACCCAGGCACTAATGTTCGCAAAGGTAAGGACGACACACTATATGCTGTGGCTGATGGTAAAGTTCATTTTGAAAAGAAAGGTAAATTTAATCGCCAATATATCTCGATTAAAACTGCCTAATAAAATGTATAAAATATTCAATAAAGCGCTTTCGGGCGCTTTTTTATTGTAAAAATAATTTTATTTATAATGAAGTTTTTATGAAATACGCAATTGTTTACCCTGGTCAAGGTTCGCAGTCTGTTGGTATGTTGTCAGATCTATCAGCCAATTTTTCGATTGTCAGAGACATATTTACTGAAGCTAGTGATGCTATAAATGTTGATTTATGGAAAATTACTCAGTCTGATGAGAATTCTCTTAATCAAACTGAAAACACGCAACCAGCCATGTTGGCTGCAGGGTATGCAACCTATAGAATTCTTGCAAATGAGATAGATTTGTCGCCTATATTAATGGCAGGCCATAGTCTTGGTGAATATACAGCATTGGTTGCTGCTGGTTCGCTAGAATTTATTGATGCAACTAGATTAGTCAGAAAAAGAGCAGAGCTTATGGAATCAGCTGTTCCTGCTGGTTCAGGCTCAATGGCTGCAATACTTGGACTTGATGATGATGAAGTCATTAATATTTGCAATCAGTTTAGTACTTCAGGTGTTGTCGAGGCGGTTAACTTTAATTCGCCCGGACAAGTGGTTATTGCGGGCGAAAAAAAAGCTGTCAATAGTGCCTGTGAAGTCATGAAAAATTCTGGCGCTAAACGTGCATTAGTTTTGCCAGTTAGTGTGCCTTCACATTGTTCACTTATGAAGAGCATAGCACAGGAGTTTTCTGCGTCTATAGAAGCAGTTAATTTTAAAATTGGAGATATTAGAGTTATTCATAATGTTGATGCTTCAGTAGCTAAAGATATTAATGAGATAAAATCTAAGTTAGTTGAGCAATTATATAAACCAGTGCTTTGGACTTCTTCAGTTCAAAAAATGCAACAGTTAGGCATAGAAAAACTAGTAGAATTAGGTCCAGGAAAGGTTTTATCTGGACTTACTAGAAGAATAGATAAATCTCTAAGTTCATCTGTAGTTATTGATATAAATACACTTCAGTCTACGGTAGAGGAGATAACATGATGTTAGCAGGTAAATTAGTTTTAGTTACTGGTGCAAGTCGGGGTATTGGAAAAGCTATAGCGCTTAGTTTAGGTAGTGCTGGAGCCACAGTTATTGGAACTGCAACAAGTCAGAAGGGTGCAGAAGAAATTTCAAAACAATTTAAAGATACAAATATAAGTGGTAAAGGCATGGTTCTTAATGTAACTGATGACTATAGTATTTCTGAATTGGTTATGAATATTAATAACCAATATGGTGTAATTGATATTTTGATAAATAATGCTGGTATCACTCGAGACAATATCCTTATGAGAATGAAGCAAGATGAGTGGGATGAAATTATCGATACAAATCTTACTTCTGTCTTTAAAATGTCAAAAGCAGTATTGCGCGGTATGATGAAAAAGAAAGCTGGTCGTATCATATCAATTACCTCGGTAGTTGGAGCTATGGGCAATAGTGGACAAGTAAATTATGCTGCTGCTAAGGCCGGCATTATGGGTTTTACTAAGTCTCTTGCAAGAGAGGTTGGCTCTAGAGGTATTACCGTGAATGCGGTTGCTCCAGGTTTTATACAAACTGATATGACTGATGCTCTTTCTGAGGAACAAAAAGAGGCTTTATCCTTACAAATTCCAATGTCTCGTTTAGGTACTGTAGATGAAATTGCTCAAACAGTGTTATTTCTAGCAAGTGATGGGGCTTCTTATATTACAGCTCAAACCTTACACGTTAATGGTGGAATGTATAGCACTTAAGTGACCACATTGCTTTTTCTTGATTGAATAGTTGTTAAAAATACTATTATTAGTGATAATACAAATCCACCAAATAAGCCAGAAATAATTACCGAAATTTTATTTATTTCATTATTCGCAACACTACTATTTATTGACATTATTGGTGGCCTGACGCTCTCCAATAATCTATTAAGCTTTTCGATTTGCCACTCAACAGTAAGCAGGTCACTTTCTAGTATATAAATACGATTACCTAATCCGAATTTTATATTTTCGTTTTTTTCTTTTTGATTTTGTTTATTTAGTGAATCTATTTCTCTCTCAATTTTTTCCTTTTTCAAATATTCATATTTTATTTGTAATTCGTAAGGAGCTACTAGTCTGTTTTTCCCGATTGTAATTTCGTTTTCTAAAAATAGTTTTATATCATTAGCCTTTTTTTTAGCTTCATCAAGCGAAATACCTCCTACATTTAATTTAAAGTCACCATTTATAAAAGCGTTGGTATTCACATGAAAGGCGTGAAAAATTGATGCTTCCAGAAAAAGTGAATCGTTAAAATTTTCATTAGAGAAGCTTCCAAAATTTCCTGACAAAGAAGCTTTATAGGACACTTTTGGTTTATATGTAAATGCACCCACTGAAACAATAAGTGTAATGGTTAAAGTAGTAACTATTATTAATTTAATTTTGGACTTAAATAAAATAAAAAGTTCATATAGGGTCAAAAAATCTTTTTCGTTATTGGTGTTTTCTTGCATAAATTAACACTTAAATCTATTAATTGATTAAAAGAAATTTTATATTAAATATTTGTCTTAAACTTTAATTTGTTGCATTTAATTTTTAATAAATGATATGAATGTAGTTCATTTATACAATTTCAGGTTTATCGACGAGATGAAAAGAATGATTGTAATAACTTTCTACATTTATCTTCTAGAACTCCACCTATTATATTAATCTTATGCTTAAAACAAATTGCAGTTCTCAGGTCAACGCAAGATCCACACACTCCAGTTTTGGGATCATAAGCTCCATATACAAGACGGTCAATTCTTGCATGAATCATAGCTCCAAAGCACATGGCACAAGGCTCAAGAGTGACATATAGTGTAGTCTCAGGCAGTCGATAGTTTTCGATTTTATCCCCAGCTTTTCTTAATAATTGGATTTCGGCATGAGCAGTTGCATCATTCTTTACGATAGTCTGATTATGGGCTTTTGCAATAAGAAGGCCGTCTTTAACTAAGATAGCTCCTACTGGGACCTCTCCTTCTTCTTGAGCTTTTACAGCCTGTTCTATTGCAATTTCCATCCATTTTTTATCATTCATAATAAAATTTACTTTGCTTTTATTCAATAATATCTTCTTCATCAGCCATAGTAATATTTAATAAGTCAACATAAGTAATTTCAAAAACGACGTATGGGTGCCCTGCAGCTGCATAAACCTTATCAAACCTGTCAAGGTTCTTATCAATGAAAATTCTATCAGGAGGGATTGCATGTGCCACTGGTGAAACCCCTCCAATAGAAAACCCGGTTTGCTTTTTAACTTCATCGGCACTAGATTTGATGATTTTGTTTCCAGTAATTTTTGCAACTTTTTCGCTAGATAGATACTTGTCTCCAGATACTAGACATAAGTAGAATTCGTCTTCATAATTTCTAAAGAGCAAACTCTTAACAATCGATCCAACCTCTTGATTGAGAGCTTGTGCAGCATCTTCAGCTGTTCTTGCTGTAGAATCCAGTTCAATTAACTTTATATCTATATCAAGCGTTTTAATATAGTTCTTAACCACTTGAACGCTTTTTTTTGCCAGCAAGTTTGACATTATTTAACCTTGAATTATTTAAATAAGTTAAACAGATTCAATATATTATAAAGTCGAGTCAGTTATTG
>CAZSHL010000047.1:0-9021 GCA_964606585.1 uncultured Piscirickettsiaceae bacterium | reverse complement strand
TCGAGAAAAAAAAGTGATTATAATAGTGCGCTTATTCTTAAGCGTGATGAAAAAAGGAGTTATGAAAACATTTAGTGCAAAAGCCAAAGATGTGAAGAGAGACTGGTTTCTTGTTGACGCAAATGGAAAAACTTTAGGACGTTTAGCAACAGAAGTTGCTTCGCGTCTACGTGGTAAGCATAAAGCTGAATATACGCCCCATGTTGATACGGGTGACTATATTGTCATTGTAAATGCAGCTAAAGTTAATGTCACAGGAAACAAGTACAATGACAAAATGTATCATCACCATACAGGTTATGTTGGTAATTTGAAGTCTGTTTCTTATAAGGATTTGATTGAAAAGAAACCTGAGGAAGTTATTCAGAAGGCAGTAAAAGGTATGCTACCAAAAGGCCCATTGGGAAGAGAAATGGTAAGAAAAATGAAAGTTTTTGCTGGCAGTGAGCATCCTCACGCTGCTCAACAACCTCAAGTATTAGATATTTAAGGCAAACTAATTATGGCAGATAAAGAAGTTTATTACGCAACTGGAAGAAGAAAAACATCAGTTGCACGTGTTTATATGACAAAAGGTAAAGGTATTTTTACTGTTAATAAGAAACCAATGGATGAATATTTTGGTAGAGAAACCTCTTCAATGATTGTTAATCAACCATTGAATATTGTTGAAATGCAAAATAAGTTCGACTTTAATATTTTAGTTAAAGGTGGTGGAGATACTGGTCAAGCCGGTGCAATTAGATTAGGAGTTACTCGAGCACTGATGGCTTATGATGAAGCTGCACGCGGTGACTTAAGAAAAGCTGGTTTAGTAACTAGAGATGCTCGTGTTGTGGAACGTAAAAAAGTTGGTAAAAAGAAAGCGAGAAAGAGCGAACAATATTCGAAACGATAAACGATATACTCAAAAAACCCGCAAATTGCGGGTTTTTTTGAGCAAAATTACATCATGTCATAGCGTTCTAAATTGTTATAACGTATAACAGCTTGAATAACATTAATGTAATCTTCACCTATTTCTGCGTAGCCATTTAGACCTTCAGCTAAGGCAATTCCTGTAATAGGCGATAAGTTATCACGTTGAGATTTTCTAATAGATCTTAAATTTTGATATGCATAATTTCTATTAAGTGTTAGAACATAATAATCTATACAGTCCTTTAATGAATCAAATGTTGCTACCTCATGTATAGCATTTAAATCTCGTTTCGTTGGAACGACTCCGCAATCTTTTACGAAACACCAAATGCCAAAATAGTTATTAAAGTCTTCTGCAAATCTAGATCTTCCCCAGTTTGATTCGTTGGCTGCCTGAGCTAAAACAAGAGAGGGTGGCAAAACATCAATTGCAATTAACAGTTCATCTTTCCTTGCAGGCAAACTCAGTCTGTATTTTATTGCCAACTCTTCTAATTCTAGGGGATTCAACTTATCATTAATAATCAACTCCCTGAGTCTTGTTATTTCTAAATTTTTTTCTTTAATCGCAGGCAGAAGGTAGTCAAAGAAAACCTCTTTTCTAACTGCTGTACTTTCAATTGAGTTGAAACTAGGCTTAAACCATAGTCCGTTTATCTTGGTGGAATATGATTGTTTTTCAATTTTTGTTGATGAAAATGAATTAGGTGTTATCAACATTGAAACCATTACTATAAGAAATAAAAGTAATAGTCTATTGAATTTATTAGTAGAAGAAGAGACGACTAGATTATTTTTCATTTCAAGATATTTGCCATCTAATTTGGCGGATATTATCCCAAAATAAATATACTATATTCTAATTTTTTCTAATTTTTTTTAAAGTCTTTTAATTAATTAGGTTTACTCTTCGATAGGCTTTCTAAGCAGAAGCTCTTTGACAGCGTCTATTGGTTTTATTTTCTCATCAATTACCGCTAAAACCTGATTGCAAATTGGCATTTCAATTTTTAATTTATTCGCAATTGAGATAACTATTTTTAACGCATTAAGGCCTTCTACAGTTGCACCAACAGATTTTAATGCTTCGTTTACATTGAGATTATTTGCCAATTCTTTGCCAAATCGACGATTTCTTGATAAGTCATCAGAACATGTTAAGACTAAATCACCCATGCCAGAAAGTCCTTGAAAAGTTGCCTTTTTTGCGCCTAAAGAAATACCTAGACGTGTCATTTCAGCTAGGCCACGAGTAATCAAAGCTGCTTGAGTATTAGCACCATAATGCAGGCCATTTGCTATTCCAGCAGCTATTGCAAGGACATTTTTTACAGATCCGCCAACCTCAACTCCAATAATGTCATTATTTGTATATGCTCTTAAAACTTCAGTTTGTATAGTGTCTGACCAAAATTGACGAGTATTGTTATCATTTGACGCAACAACAATTGCAGAGGGTTTTTTCTTAGCAATCTCTAACGCAAATGTTGGGCCTGAGATTGCACAAGGGGGGTAGGCAGGCAAAATCTTTTGAAAGGTTTCATGAAGCAAACATTTGTTTTTTGGATCAAAGCCTTTAGTTGCCCAAGCAATTAAATGATTGCTATTTAAGTATGGCTTAATGCTTAAAAGTGTATCGCTAAATAAGTCACTTGGTGTAGCAATTAATATAGCTTTTGTATTCTTTACAAGACTAATATCTGTAGTCAACTTGATGTTGCATTCAAATGATTCATCTAAGGCTGGATGCTTATTATTTAAGTCTCTAATGAATTTTTCATTATTAGCGAGTAGCAATATTTCCTTGAATTTTTCACTTAAAGCGATAGCAAGTGCACTACCCCAGGCTCCTGCACCAATAATGCTAATAGAATTATTCATGACTATTTTTTAATTGGCAGGCCTTGTTTCTGCCATGCATCCAAACCACCTTTTAGGCTATATACATTTTCAAATTGGTTTTTGCAAAGTAGATCTGCAATACGATTTGCTCGCATACCATTTTTACAATAAGTCAGTATTTTTTTTGATTTATCTAACGAGTCAAGCTTTCCTTTCACTTGTGCCATAGGTATGTGCATATCGGATTTAATAAAGCCAGACGACCTTTCTTTTTCCTCACGTACATCTAGAATTATTAGGTCATCATCATCCATCAGCGATATTGCACCATTTGTGTCAACAACTTGATATTTTTTTAGCTTATCACCATAAATGCTAAAAATAAATATAACAATTAAAGCAAAGAGTGTTCCAGTAAGTAATAGTTCGCTACGTAAAAATTCAATGAATTCGGTCATTATTTGTTTTCCTGCAAAAAAGTATTTAATATTTGATGACCATGTTCAGTCAATATAGATTCAGGGTGAAATTGAACGCCTTCAACTGCCAAAGTGTTATGGCGCACACCCATTATTTCTTCAATATTACCTGTGTCATCATTAGTCCATGCTGTGACTTCAAAAGAATCTGGCAAAGTTTCTTGTTCGGCAACCAAAGAATGATACCTTGTTGCATTTAGAGGGCTATCAAGGCCATTAAATACCCCTTTTCTAGTATGCTGAATAGATGAAACCTTCCCATGCATTATTCTTTTTGCGCCAACAATTTTACCTCCGAAAGATTGAACAATTGCTTGAAACCCCAAACAGACCCCAAGGATAGGAATTTTGCCAGCGAGACTTTCTATAAGTTCAAGAGAAATACCTGCTTCGTTTGGAGTGCAGGGCCCAGGAGAGATAACTATATAACTTGGTTTTAATTTTTCAATTTCACTCACTGTGATTTCATCATTACGATAGACAATAACTTTTTGACCTAATTCGCCAAAATACTGAACCAAGTTGTATGTAAATGAGTCGTAATTGTCAATCATTAATAGCATAAAAACCTTTTATCTAGTTAGCCATATGTACATCAAATTTCATTTTACAGACAAAAACGAGACAAAGTTAAGGCACTGGAAATAGCAATTAGGGTTATTAAAACCTGCATCTTTTAATCTCTTAAGATGAGTTTTTTTACTTTCAGTAATCATGATATTTTCTAGAGATTGACGTTTCTTAGATATTTCTAATTCACTATAGCCATTAGCTCGTTTAAAATCCTTGTGCAACTTTGACAGACAGTTTTGTTTTTGTTGATCATCAAAGTGTATTTTTTCGCTGACAATTAATATGCCGCCTTGATTAAGGCCTTGATAGATTTTATTTATTAAGGCTGAACGCTTTTCAACTTCTATAAATTGGAGAGTAAGATTTAAGACAACTATAGAGGCATTTTCAATATCAATATCATTAATATCGCTACAAATGACATTCAAGTTGTTAATTTTATTAAAAAGATTTTCTTTGCATTTATGAGTCATTTCTTGAGAACTGTCCACAGCAATAAATGTGTTATTTTTTGACTTGTTATTGAGAGATAAAGCGAGTGTTATAGCTCCGGTAGAGGAGCCTAAATCATAATAATTTGTGTTGTCTTTTCCGTATGTTCTTGTGAGCAATCCTATCATTTGTATCATTGCTTCATAGCCTGGTACAGAGCGTCTTACCATGTCATCAAAAACAGCAACTACAGATTCATCAAAACGAAAGTCCACAATATCACTACTATTATTAAATAAATCATCACGCATAAAGATGCTCCAGAAAAATCTCACTGACAAGCAGTTTCGTATTAGCTATCGTAAAGGTGGAACGTCTAGCCCAAGTATTCCTGTATTTCCCAACTTCTAGTTGTTCACGTTTAATGGTTTGATCATCAAATAGAATTTCACCTAAGGGCTTTGAGCCTATGGTTAGAATCTTTTCAGTATCAGAGGTCTCTGGAATAACTGAGCGCGCAAAGACAACGACTTTACCGTCACCAATTAGTTCGACTTCTCTGACAATGGTCTTGAAATTATTGTCAATATCGAGCAATATATATTCACACTGATATGGATTATTTATCTCCTGTGATACGACATTGACTGAAAAGTCAGCATACTTATTTCGAAGTTTAGCTGTTAATGATTGACTGTCTAATATCCAGGCAAGAACATGCTTAGGAATGTTTTCATTAACACTAAACAGTCGCCACTGAAATTTATCTAGATTAAACATAAGACAGGCATTTTACAAGAGTCTAATAGTTGAGTAAATTTTATGTCTACAAGTTATTGATATAATTTATGCATTGGCATAGTGTGATTTATCCAAGTCAATCCATCGTTTAATAAGAGATTGCTGATTGTCCTTGTCCGTAGTCAGCATTTTTGTCGCATAATAATTAGAATGTTTAAGCAAGTAAGCATCTCTAACGATATTTGCAATTTTCATATTGACGATACCAGTTTGTTGGGTACCTAAAACCTCTCCGGGGCCTCGTAACTCTAGATCTTTTTGCGCAATTGCAAAGCCATCATTACTCTGGCGCAATATATCAATTCTTTGTTTTGCGGAATCACTAAGTGGTGATTGATACATTAACACACAGATACTCTTTTCAGATCCTCTACCAACACGACCTCTTAGTTGATGTAACTGAGCCAACCCTAGTCTTTCAGCATTTTCGACAATCATCAAGCTTGCGTTTGGGATATTTACCCCTACTTCAATAACCGTAGTAGCAACAAGTACGTTAATTTTTCCTTTGGCAAAATCTTGCATAATAATTTCTTTCTCAGTTTTATTTAATCTCCCATGAATCATAACCACTTTGATATCTTGAAGCTTATTTGCAAGATATGTATAGGTTTTTTCAGCCGACTCAGCTGTAAGTACCTCAGATTCTTCAATTAATGTACATACCCAGTAAATTTGTCTTCCCTCAGTACAAAATTTTATTATTTTCTTAACTACTTCATTTTTCCGATTATTACTAATTGCAATTGTTTCAATCTTTTGCCTCCCAGGTGGTAGTTCATCTATAACTGATGTGTCTAGATCAGCATAAGCGCTCATTGTGAGAGAGCGAGGAATTGGTGTGGCAGTCATTACTAATTGATGAGGAGTATTTTTTGCTTTCTGCGTTAAGGATAAACGTTGATGGACTCCAAATTTATGTTGTTCGTCGATTATTACAAGGCCTAAATTATTAAATTTAACACTTTCTTGAAAGAGTGCATGTGTCCCAATAACAATTTTTGCTACTCCAGAAGTAATTATATTATTTTGCGTTTTTCGATCTTCTGCGTTTTGTGATCCGGAGAGAAAGGCAATCTTGATTCCTAAGGGTTTCAAATAATTTTTAAAACTTTCAAGGTGTTGTTGAGCTAGTATTTCAGTTGGAGACATGATTGCTGTTTGAAAGTTGTTTTCAATTGCTTGCATTAAAGCAAAGACAGCTACTATAGTTTTACCTGAACCTACATCTCCCTGTAACAGTCGAAGCATGGGTTGAGGCAATGACATGTCTTTGTTTATTTCATCTATGCAACGTAACTGTGCAGAAGTTAGTTGAAAATCCAAAGTTTCCATGAGTTTATTTGACAAAACTTTTCTAATGGAAAAAATGTTTGACCTTTGTTTTTTTCTTTGTTTTTTAGTTAGTAAGAGGTTTAATTGATGGGCAGCGAGTTCTTCAATAATTAATCTTTGTTGTGCAATGTGTTTGAAATAACTAATGGAAGTTAAATCCTCTCCTTTTTTTGGATGGTGTAATAAGTGTAAAGAATCTTTAAGGTTTGGCATCGTATTTTTTGCAATCTTTTCAAAGAAATCATTAATTACAGTACTGCTTAAAACTTCTAAAGCTTGATTTATCCAAAGTTTAATTTTATTTTGTGTAATGCCTGCACAGAGCGGATAAACTGGTGTTAATGTTGCATCTAGAAGTGGTGTTTGGCCTTGTGAAATTAATCTATATTCAGGATGATGCATCTCTAGCCCAGAACGACCGATTTTTATTTCGCCAAAACATTGAATCCGATCACCCCTAACAAACGCTTGTTTTTGGTATTGATTAAAGTGAAAAAAACGTATTAAAAGTCTTTGATTATGATTATCGGATAGATAGCATAAGAGTTGGCGTTGTCTCGTTGGAGTTTCTTCTAGTTTATCAATCAAAAGCTCAACCAAAATTTCATCACCCACCATAGCTTGGGAAAGTTCAGTGATATATGTTTTATCCTGGTATCTATTTGGTAGATGAAAGAGTAGATGCTCTAGAGTATAAATACCAATCTGATTCAGTCCATTTGATGTTTTTTCCCCTAATCCCTTAATAGAAATAATTGGATCAGCGAGTGTTAACATTTTTTAGTAGCTATATTGATCCGTATCAATTACCATTACACCGTCCATTTCAACGCTTACACCTTTCGGAAGCTCTTTAACTCCAATCGCTGCACGTGCTGGATAGGGCTGTTCAAAGTAGGTAGCCATAATTTCATTAAGAGTTGCAAAGTTATTAAGGTCAGTCAAAAAAATGTTCAGTTTAACGATATCATTTAAGTTACCTCCAGCTTCTTCACATACAGAAGATAGATTATTAAATACTTGATGTATTTGACTTTCAATGCCACCTTCGACAACCTCCATAGTCTCCGCAACTAAAGGAATTTGACCTGACAGATAAATTGTTATGCCATCAGCGACTGATACAGCTTGAGAATATGTACCAACAGCTGCTGGTGCCTTACTGGTAGAAATAATGTCTTTTTTCATGGTAAATCAATTGAGATATAAATAACATTAATTATATTCTGGATAACTGTTTTTTGTAAAACTCTTTTAAAGGTAATTACAAAGGTTTAGATGGTAGACGCCAAATAATTACTGCAGCAAGAGAAGATAAAATTGCAGCTAATAATAATGAGCTAGAATATTTGTCCGAATAATCATAAATAAAACCAGCTAGTGAGGGCGCAGTCAAACCAGCACAACCCCAAGCTGTAAAAATATTACCGTAAGCCCATGCCGATTTTTCTAGGCCGAATAATTTAGTAATTAAGGTTGGGTAAATAGCGATTACCGCACCATACATTGTAGCCACAATAATCATCAATAATAATGTAAGCTTAATATCGATAAATATTGTCAGGATTGCTAGAGAAAATGCGCTAGTTATTAAAATAAAAATTAAAGGTTTTTTACAGCCAAAACGATCTGCCAATAAACCTGAATAAATACCAGCTAGACCATTTCCAAGAGACATCAAAGTGATACTAGTTATGGCAATAAAAGTGGAGCCACCGACTGTTTTAATAATTGGTATCGCATGACCTATTACTAGTAAACCAGCAAAAACACCCAAATAATATCCAAACCAAAGTGGAAGGAAGCCAGCATACCTAGATTGAATTTCATTATTATTGGTAGAAATTATTGAAACTTGTATTTTCGAAGACAGGAAAAGAATTAAGGAAATCAGGACAAGAATTGAAATCAAAAATACACCAGCACTGTAGCCAACACTAAAACCTAATAGATCAATAAATAATGGATAAAGTAAGGAAAAAATTAACGCCCCGAATGCATAAGCAGCAGTTATTGATCCTAAGGCAAAACCAATTTTTTCTTTTACAGTTACTCTAGAAACACTATAAAGTGAAAAGCCATATCCTAAACCACTTGCGAAACCAAAAAAGACGCCATAACCAGTAATCCAACCTAACCAGCTTTGAGTGTTAACAAAAAATAATCCAGTGATTGGTAATATGGCTATTAAGCCAATTATTGATTTTGCAGATAATCGACCATAGATGATATGACCAAAAAAAACTGCAACAGTAACATTAATTATTGCAGTTGAATAAACTAGACTTGAGGCTGTTCTTCCTACCGCTGTTTGTATTTCGATATTTTCAATGAGTGTACTAAATGCATGCAGAGAACCCATGCTGAAAGTAACCAATAAACAGGAAATAATAACCATTTTTTTTTGGATATTCGTTGAGTGGATCATACTAAATTGGGCTAAAACTAAAAACTACAAGTAATTCTTAGTATGGTTTAATACCGCGAATGCGTTCTGATCTGCGACGAAGCATTTCCAGTGTTGTCAGTAGCAATATAGAAAATATGACTAGGATTGTGGCTGCAGCCAGAATCGTTGGGCTGATTTCATTTCGAATTCCAGACCACATTTGCCTTGGGAGTGTGTATTGATCAGGAC
>CAZSHL010000046.1:7490-9449 GCA_964606585.1 uncultured Piscirickettsiaceae bacterium | reverse complement strand
CCGGTTGCAGTGAATCTTGGAATTTTTATTACGATGATGAACAAATATATCGTTTTACACCAACACTTATTGTTTCTACTGTAGATAAATTGGCCGCAATAGGATATCAACGCAAATTTAGAAATTTGTTTGGAGGTAAATTATTTTGTTGTCGCTCATCAAGGTGTTTTAGATATGCTTCTTTCATTGGTTTTAACTGCTCATAACTTAAATTAAACAAAGTGTATAATTTTATAGTTTTTACAGTAATTTAGTTAAAATTATTGATTGAGTATTTCACATGATGAATTGCATTGTCAATTTTTATTGGATCATCCTTTCAACTTATGCGTTTTGACTTTTAGCAATTATATAATAATTGCTACAAATTTTATCTTTTTTATTAATAATTCACGTATAATTGTGAAAAATTATGCTTATATGGTGTAATTTGTAAAAAAATGATACATTAATTATCGGAATTAACTTAAATGACAAACTGGATAATGCGCACTAAAAGCATCATGCGCAAAAAAAAATTGACGCAAAGGGATCTCGCTCCAGTAATGGGAAATAAGAGTCGTGGAGCTGTTGGTCATTACTTTACCGGAAGGTCTAAACCTACATTTGACCAACTAGAATCTCTAGCTAAATTTCTTGGGGTTTCACTTTCCTGGCTAGTTTCAGAACAAGAAAATGAAACAACATTTTTTAATTCCCTAACCTCTATTTCGCCCATAGATGGTCGGTATCGTGGAAAGACTAATAGTCTGCAAGGTATTTTCAGTGAATTTGGATTGATTAAGTATAGAGTGCTGGTAGAGGTTAGGTGGCTAGAAGCATTGTCTCAAAATGTAAGTATTAAAGAAGTTCCAATATTTAATTCTAAAGCATCAGCACTTTTAAATTCATTTGTTGATAATTTTTCCATACAAGATGCTGAAAATATAAAAAAAATAGAACGCACAACTAACCATGATGTTAAGGCTGTCGAGTATTTTTTGAAAGAAAAGATCTCAATCGATTCAAACTTAGATGCTCTTAGTGAATTTATCCATTTTGGTTGTACATCTGAAGATATAAATAACTTATCTCATGGACTTATGTTAACTGAAGGTCGAAACGTTCTGCTACAAGAAATGCATAAGATATTAGAATTAATTACGAATCTGGCAAAAGAAAATTCTCAAATCCCTATGCTGTCAAGAACTCATGGTCAAACAGCATCACCAACAACTCTTGGCAAAGAGATGGCCAACTTTGCTTATCGTTTAAAAAGACAAATTAATCTTTTTGAGGAAGTAAAAATAATGGGTAAGTTTAATGGGGCTGTAGGAAACTATAATGCCCACCTAAGCGCCTATCCAAAGTTGAACTGGTTAGATATTTCTAAGGGTTTTGTAACCAGTCTTGGATTGAATTTTGCTTCCCACACTGCCCAGATAGAGCCGCATGACTACATTGCTGAATATTTTCATACACTAAATCGCTTTAATACAATATTGATTGATTTTTGTAGAGATATGTGGGGTTATGTGTCTCTTGGTTATTTTAAGCAGAGAACTATTGCTGGAGAGATTGGTTCATCTACAATGCCACATAAAGTTAATCCAATTGATTTTGAAAACGCGGAAGGAAATTTAGGTATTGCTAATGCTGTGGGAGAACATTTAGCATCTAAATTACCAATTTCAAGATGGCAAAGAGATTTATCGGACTCTACTGTATTGAGAAACTTAGGTGTGAGTTGTGCGCACTCTCTAATTTCTTATAGTTCAATTGCGAAGGGTATTTCTAAGTTAGAAATAAATGAAGGACAATTATTGTCTGATTTAGATGACGCATGGGAGGTATTAGCTGAACCTATTCAGACCGTAATGCGTAGATATGGTGTTGACAATCCTTATGAAAAACTTAAGAACTTAACAAGAGGCCAAAGTATTAATTCTGATGTATTAGCAAATTTTATTGATGCTTTAG
>CAZSHL010000046.1:0-7480 GCA_964606585.1 uncultured Piscirickettsiaceae bacterium | reverse complement strand
AATCACAGGTAATCCCATCTTCTCTCTAATCTGATTTTATTGATGCTTTAGATATTCCAGAAAAAGCGAAAAATGAACTTGCAAAACTAACTCCCATGAACTATATCGGTGATGCAATTAATTTGGCACACGACATTGATAACTGATATAATTCTTCGGCTTATAAAATCAACAATTAATAAAAATAAAGGAGCAAAAAACCCATGGTTAAGATAAGACTAGCCCGAGGTGGAGCTAAGAAAAAACCTTTTTATTCTATAGTAGCAACAGACTCAAGAAAGCGAAGAGATAGTGGATACATAGAACGTATTGGATATTTTAATCCTGTTGCCCAAGGACAAGAAGTTAGGCTCCAATTTGAAGAAGATAGATTGGAATATTGGGTCTCTCAAGGAGCTCAAATTTCAGACCGCGTAAAACAATTACATAAAGAATACAAAGACCCTTCAATTCGAGAAAAGTATTTAGCTGCGAAAAAGGCAAAAATTGCTGCGGCTGAAAAAGCTAAATTAGAAGCTGAAGCAGAAAAAGCCAAATTAGAAGCTGAAGCTGAAGCTGCAGCAAAAGCTGAAGCAGAAGCTCCTGCAGAGGAAGCACCAACTGAGGAAGCTCCAGTAGAGGCCGTAGCCGAAGAAGCTCCTGCAGAGGAAGCACCAACTGAAGAAGCATCCGCAGAAGAAACAGAAGCGGAAGAAAAAGACGCTAAGTAATTTGGTGTATAAAGCACCTCAGCAAGATAATAAAAAGCTATTGGTTGGCAAAATCAATGGCTTTTTTGGTATTAAAGGCTGGGCAAAAATATTTTCTTATACAGAACCTAAAGCCAATATATTTTCATATCAACCTTGGTGGCTTTTTGAAGATAGGGTTTGGAAATCTTATAAAATATTAGATGGTCGTGAACAATCAAAAACTATAGTTGCCCAATTTAAAGACATCAATAATCGCAATCAATTACAAAAGTTTGTTGGGAAGGACATATATATCGACAAAAGTCAATTACCAGAACTTAGCGAAGGTCAATTTTATTGGCATGAACTGACTGGTTTTAGCGTTATTAATTTAGACAGAGTTGAATTAGGCAAGGTAAGTTATCTTATAGATACCGGTGCGAACCATGTTTTAGTTATTAAAGGAGACAAAGAACACTGGGTTCCTTATATTGAGCCGTTCTTAATATCGATAGACAAAGACAGCAAAAAAATAGTCGTCGATTGGGATGAAAATTTTTAGCGTTTACATTGTTTCAAGAAGATTTATCTACACTAGGCAAGTCAATATTACTCAAATCAATTCAAAATAAAGTCACATATACGCCACGTATTGTAATAGAATCTATTGATATCACCGCATTGATAGCGTATTGTAGATAGTATTTCTGAGATTAATCTTTCATGAATTGGACACTAAAATTACTGCCTTTTTTATATTGGATTCAAGAGTTAAAAAATCCTAGGGTCTTGAAAGCGGACACCATAGCCGGCATGACTGTTGCTATGGTCATAGTGCCTCAATCAATGGCATATGCCCAGTTGGCAGGGCTTGGCCCCCAGTACGGTTTATATGCCTCTTTTTTACCTGTCATGATTGCGGCTCTTATGGGATCATCAAGGCAACTCTCGACCGGCCCTGTCGCCGTCGTTTCACTACTTACAGCTGCTGCTCTAGGTGAAGTAGTTACCAACACTTCTAGCTATGTTCTCTATGCCTCATTATTGGCTTTAATTGTAGGTTTATTTCAGTTTGCGTTGGGCGTATTAAGGATGGGTTTTATTACCAACTTTTTATCACACCCGGTGATTAGCGGTTTTACCAACGCTGCAGCAATTATTATCGGTGCATCTCAGCTATCAAAGATCTTTGGTATCCGGGTAATTAATACTTCTGATACCGATTGGGTTTCTGCCTGTCAGCCTCTCACTTTGATGGAGAGATTGGAGAGTTCGGGAGGCAGAGGGCTTCATACAATTTGTAATGCCGATCAAAACTACGAAACTATTTGGCGTTTATTTGAAGCGGCAATCAGTTATGCACATATACCAACCTTATTGATGGCGGTTTTATCAATAATTATTATGGTTGTTTTGAAACGTTTCTTTCCAAAACTACCTTCTATCTTAGCAGTGGTGATCATTGCAACAATGATTTCATTTTTGATTGATTACGAAGGCTTGGGTGGAGCGATTGTTTCTTCTATTGAGGTTAGCACTATATTTAGCTTTCAATTACCTAGCTTTGACTTCAAAGTCATGGGTACTTTGTTTGTGTACGCAATAACAATTTCGTTAATTGGTTTTATGGAAGCCATTTCAGTTGCTAAGTCAATGGCAACTAAGACGAGGCAAAGACTCGATGTGAATCAAGAGCTAATTGGTCAGGGCTTATCAAATATTGTTTCGAGCTTATTTCAGGGTTATGCAGTTGCAGGCTCATTTTCACGCTCTGCGGTAAACAGTTCTGCGGGAGCAGTAACTGGATTTGCGTCTGTAGTTACGGCAATAATTGTGGGCTTAACTTTACTCTGGTTAACGCCGCTTCTTTATCATTTACCCCAAGCAACCTTGGCTGCGGTCATAATCATGGCTGTGATTCATTTAATCAATTTTGCGCCCATCAGACATGCCTGGAAAGTTGAAAAGCATGACGGTATTGTTGGGGCGCTTACTTTTATCCTAACGCTAATTTTTGCGCCGAACTTAGAAAATGGTATTGCCTTCGGAATTATTATGTCTTTGGGATTATTTCTTTATCGAACCATGCAGCCAAGGTTCAGTGAGTTCTCTGCACGTGATGGTACCCAGTTCTTCATAAGCGTTGCTGATAGTGATGTAGATGAAAATATAGATGAGAGTATTAATGCCGTGAAGATAGTTAAGTTTAGCGGATCTCTTTATTTCGCCAATGCAGCTTATTTTGAAAACAGAATGCTTGAACTCATTGCTGGTAATAGAGAACAATTGCAATACATTATCATTGATGTTGCAGGTATCAATCAAATTGATGCAAGTGGGGAAGAGATTCTAGCCAGTTTAGTTGAGTTGTGTGCCATTTCTGGCATTGAAATACTTTTTGCAAGGGCCGAGGGAATCGATGCTGTACTGAATCGTTCTGGATTCAAAGAGAAATTTGGTCAGAAGAGATTCTTTAATCGGAGAGTTGAAGCTTTAAGATACGCTTGGAAACAAATTGATGGTATGGTCGAAGATGCTGAGACTTCACCCAAAGTCTCATAGGAATCGTTTATAGGTTTTTATAGAAAGCCTTTGTAAAATACAAGCCCTGAGGTTCAGCAGTTGCGCCAGCCTTTTTTCGATCTTTGCTTTCAAGCACCTCTGTCATCCAGTTTACCTTTCTTTCACATCTTGCAATTTTAAGGAGCGTCCCTACAATGTTTCTTACCATATGGTGAAGGAAAGCATCTGCTTTGATATTGACCAAGATAGTTTTATCTTTTCTCGATAATTTCAGATACTCTATCTCTTTGATGGGTGATTTTGCTTGACACAAACTTCCTCTGAAGGCAGAGAAGTCATGTTTTCCTAGAAGTAATTTTGAGGCTTTAGACATAAGTTCTAGGTCAAGCTTTCGTGGTTCCCATAAGCTGTAATTTGCCTCGAGTGAGGAGCGAATGGGGTGATTATATATTTTGTATTCGTATGATCTAGCGTAGGCACTAAACCTAGCATGAAAGTCGTCGTCAACTTGCCTTACCCAATTAAAGTTAACATCGTGGGGGAGATTAACATTGCCTCCAAAGAGCCAAGCTTTATCTTCCCTATATGTTTCAGTTTCAAAATGGATAACCTGATCTTTTGCATGGACACCTGCATCTGTCCTTCCAGCACAAAACACCCTGACCGGGCGATTGGCAACTTCGGACAATGCTGATTCGACAACACCTTGAACCGTTCTGACGCCTGATTCTTGAATCTGCCAGCCATGAAAGTTTGTTCCTAGGTATTGGACTCCAAGTGCTATTTTCATAAACAACATCCATTTTTATTTACTGTAAAATTACAATTAATATTTTAACAAAGTATTGAACCTAGCCCCAACGAGACTGATTTAGTTTAGCTAGAGAATTAATGAACAACAACAAACCTACGGGAATTAAAAAACTGCTTTCTGCGTGTCTATATTCAGCTCAGGGGTTTAGAAAATGTTATAGCTCTGAACAGGCTTTTAGGATAGAGGTATGGTTGGCTATTTTCCTGCTTCCTCTTGGCTATTTTCTAGGCGAATCCGCAATTGAAAAAGTGGCACTTATCCTTCCAATTTTTATTGTTCTGACTGTGGAAATGTTGAACTCTGCAATTGAGGCTGTTGTTGACCGTGTCAGTTTAGAGCATCACGAACTTTCTGGTTATGCAAAAGACGCAGCTTCAGCTGCAGTTGCCCTTTCTTTGATAATATTTCTTGTTACGTGGATTATTATTCTGTTCTAGACAGTTTATTGCAAAGAGGGATGCTATGTCACTATTTTGACGGCATTGAGAGTACCAATAGCTTTCTTGTAAATAGGCCATTGTCAGATAAGATCGAGTTATGTGTCACAAGAGAACAAACTCATGGAAAGGGACAATATGGAAGATCATGGCAATCCCAAAAGGATGGTAGTATTTTGTTTTCTCTAAGAAAAAACTTTTCTCAGAAATGCAATTTAAACGGGCTCAGTTTGGTCGTTGGTATAGCGATTGTCAAAGCTCTTGAAAAAGAAACCTCAATTTCGGGTTTAAATATCAAGTGGCCAAACGATATATATTTTGACAACAAGAAATTGGCAGGTATTTTGTTGGAAAGCCAGTCTCAATCTCAAAGCCAAGCGGTAGTAATTGGAGTTGGAATCAATTATTCTTTAGATAAAGATATGATTTGTGATACTCCTTGGATTGATTTAAAGAAACTAGCCACTACGTTGCCAGATATTAGAGCTCTAACGGCTTCAATAGTTAACACTATCCTTTTATTGACAGAGAGATTTGAGTTAAACGGTTTTGAGGACTTTCAGATAGATTGGACTCGCTATGATATGCTTAAAGGGAGACAGATTCATGTTGAACAGGAGGGTGAAAGTATTTCGGGTGAAATACTAGGAGTTAGCCCTCAAGGAGCCTTAAAGGTATTGATAAAAAATGAGATAAAAGAACTCTATAGCTCTAGGAATATTGCCTTTATTTAGGTAAGATAGTTGCACAAATAAATAAACATTAATCAAGAAATGTCAGACAGCCTACCGTTCAATATTTTGGAAGTAAAAAATATCCATAAAACTTATGCTCGACGAGAGGTTGTCCATGACGTCTCATTTTCGGTTAGAGGTGGAGAAATTGTCGGTCTATTGGGGCCAAATGGAGCTGGAAAAACTACCTGTTTTTATATAGCTTGTGGTTTAGTTAGACCGAAAAAGGGAAAAGTATTTCTGAATCAAAAAAGCATAGGCCATCTACCGATGCATAAGCGAGCGAATTTGGGGTTGGGTTATCTACCTCAGGAGCCTTCAATTTTTCGTAAATTGAATGTCGAAGACAACATTATGGCCATTCTAGAATTGAAAAAGACATTATCAAAAAAATCAAGAAAGAGCAGGCTTGAGGAATTATTGAGCGAGTTTAATATTGAACATGTTCGCCATATAAAAGGAATAACATTATCCGGCGGAGAACGAAGACGTGTCGAGATTGCAAGAGCGCTGGCAATGGAACCAAAGTTCATATTGTTGGATGAGCCTTTCGCTGGCATTGACCCCATTTCGGTTGGAGATATACAAGAGATTATTTATCAATTAAAAGATAAAGGCATTGGAGTTCTGATAACGGACCATAATTATCGAGAAATGCTTGATACATGTAATCATTCTTATGTATTAAATTCTGGTGAAATTATTGCATCAGGCAACAAAGAATCAATCCTGACCAATGCTGAGGTCAGAAAAGTTTATCTTGGCGAAACTACTGGTGGCTGACAAAACGCATCTTACTTTGGGGATTGAGTCTTCTTGTGATGAAACTGGTATTGGCCTTTATAGCAGTAAAAAAGGATTGGTTGCTCATAAAATATTTTCCCAGATTGAACTGCACTCGGACTATGGAGGCGTGGTTCCTGAGCTTGCCTCCCGAGACCATATTCGCAAAACCATCCCATTAATTAAAGAAGCACTCAAATCGAGTAACCTAACATTGCAAGATCTAACCGGTATCGCATATACTGCTGGCCCAGGTCTGGCTGGAGCTTTGCTGGTTGGAAGTTCCGTTGCACAAAGTCTAGCTTGGGGTTTGGATATCCCTGCAATAGGAGTACACCATATGGAAGGTCACCTTTTGGCGCCATTATTAGCTTCTTCAAAGCTTGATTTTCCTTTTGTAGCACTTCTAGTATCAGGGGGCCATACAATGCTTGTGGAGGTGACTGCTATCGGTCAATATAAGATTATGGGTGAGTCCCTAGATGACGCGGTTGGTGAGGCCTTTGACAAGACTGCAAAAATTCTTGGATTGGGCTATCCTGGAGGCCCGGCGTTAGCAAATCTAGCAAAAAAAGGAACCGAAGGTAGATTTGATTTCCCACGTCCAATGACCGATAGACCAGGTCTAGACTTTAGCTTTAGTGGGCTAAAAACATTTGCCCGAAATACTTATCTAAAATTTCCCAAAGAAAAATCGAGCATTGCAAAAGCATTTGAGCTAGCCGCTACAGAGACTTTAATGATTAAATGTAGAAGGGCAATTGAGAAAACAAACTTCTCTACTGTGGTCGTTGCAGGAGGCGTCAGCGCAAACACCTGTTTAAGGAAAACACTAGACGATATGGCTAATAGTCTCAATATTGATATTCACTACCCTGACTCTGAGTTTTGTACAGATAATGGTGCCATGATAGCGCTGGCGGGTCATTACCGTCTACTTTCCAAGCAATCTAATGATGGCTTTGAAATTAAGATTAGACCGCGCTGGAATTTAGAGGAGCTGCAACCTGTATGACAATTAAAGCTTGGAACAGTTCTAAAAACAGCGAAACTGTTCGATATAACTTGTCAAACGCTTATAATATTGTTCTTGCCAGTTAAACGCTATATTATTTCTTTAAAGTTTATTTTTTACTCATGCTTATTATTCCCGCAATTGATTTAAAGGATGGGCAATGCGTCCGTCTCAAACAAGGATTGATGGAAGATACAACGGTATTTTCTGATGATCCAAACGAAATGGCCACTAAATGGATAGATGAAGGAGCTAGGAGGTTGCACCTAGTTGACCTGAATGGCGCATTTGAAGGTAAACCAGTTAACGCAGATTGTGTCCATCAAATAACAAAAAATTTCCCTGACATACCTATTCAGATTGGCGGTGGAATAAGAGATATCAATATTGCAAATGCCTATATTGAGGCTGGCGTGAGTTTTTTAATTATTGGAACTATGTCAGTAACTCAACCACAATTTGTTAGCGAATTGTGTCGAGAATTCCCAGACAAGATTATTGTT
>CAZSHL010000045.1:0-9600 GCA_964606585.1 uncultured Piscirickettsiaceae bacterium | reverse complement strand
CAGATGCCCTTGCTCTGACCAAAGTTCCTTTATTTGAAATAAGCATCATTTCATCTTCATCGGTAACTTGTATCGCACCAACAACCTTTCCGTTTCTTGCTGAGGTCTTAATAGAGATTACTCCAGAACCGCCTCTTGCCTGTGTACGATACTCATCAAGATTGGTCCTTTTACCATAACCTTTTTCAGTTGCAGTGAGAATAGGGTCATCAGATTCAGCAACTATCAAAGAGACAACCTTATCACCATCAGCCAGTCTAATTCCACGAACACCTATAGCAGTTCGTCCAACTGAACGAACATCAGACTCTCTGAATCGAATTGATTTTCCTGCTGAGGAGAAAAGCAAAATATCATGCTCTCCTGAGGCAATCTCCACGCCAACCAATCTGTCATCACCCCTTAACTCAATTGCAATAATCCCACCTTTTCTTGGACGAGAAAAGTTACTAAGTGAAGTTTTTTTACAGGTACCTGAACTGGTAACCATAAAGACGAATAAATCTTCACTAAATTCTTTGACTGGTAAGATGGCATTGATCGACTCATCCTTTTCTAGAGGTAACAAGTTCACAATCGGTTTGCCTCTAGCGGTGCGAGAAGCCATAGGCAATTCATAAACCTTTAACCAATGAACTTGTCCTGTTGATGAGAAACACAAAACAGTGTCGTGTGAGTTAGCTATAAACAACTGATCAACGAAATCTTCATCTTTCATTTTTGTTGCTGCTTTACCTTTTCCGCCTCTGCGCTGTGCATGATAATCGCCTAAAGACTGTGCTTTAACATACCCAGCATGGGATAAAGTAACGACTCTTTCTTCCTGTGCAATCAGATCTTCCAAAGTTAAATCAATCTTATCTTCTAGAATCTCGGTTACCCTTGGCGTACCAAAATTAGTCTGTATTTCAGTTAGCTCATCTCTGATAACTTGCATCAATAAATCAGGATTTTGAAGAATATCAAGTAGATTTTTGATTTGTACGAGTATTTCATTAAACTCTGCAAATATCTTATCTTTTTCGAGACCAGTTAATCTGTGAAGTCTTAAATCAAGGATAGCCTGTGCTTGTTTTTCTGATAAACGATAATCACCACTCTTTTGAAGACCCAGCTCAGGTAGCAAACCCTGTGGCTTGAATTGTGCCATGTCTCTCTTTCCAATTAATTCCTTAATAACCCTCCCCTTCCAAACACTTTTAATCAAGCTAACCTTAGCATCAGCAGGGGTTGGTGCAGCCTTGATAAGCTTAATTATGGCGTCAATATTAAAAAGAGCGACAGACAAGCCTTCTAACAAATGTGCACGGTCCTTGGCTTTGTTGAGTTCATAAATAGAACGCCTCGTAACTACCTCACGACGATGACCTATAAAAGCAACCAAAACTTCTCTAAGATTCATTAGTTTTGGCATGCCTTTATCAATTGCTACCAAATTAATTCCAAAAACGGTTTGCATTTCAGTGAGCTTGTATAGATTGTTAAGCATTACCTCTGGCACCTCGCCACGTCGAAGCTCAATAACCATCCTCATCCCGTCTTTGTCAGATTCATCTCTTAAACCAGTAATCCCATCAATCTTTTTATCTTTCACTAGTTCAGCTATCTTTCCAATCAGTCTTGCCTTATTGACCTGATATGGCAATTCTGTAACCACAATACTCTGTTTATCTTCACCCTCTATATGTGATCGTGAACGAAGATAAATCTTACCTTTACCGGTTTCATAAGCCTCACGAATGCCCGACGCACCATTAATAATTCCTGCTGTTGGAAAGTCCGGTCCAGGCAAAACCTCTAAAAGCTCATCAACTGAAACCTCAGGATTATCAATCATGCGGAGACAAGCCTCGGTTACCTCAGTCAAATTATGTGTAGGAATGTTTGTTGCCATTCCTACGGCGATACCCGAAGACCCGTTAACCAATAGATTGGGAACGCGGGTAGGCAGTACTGAAGGTTCACTTTCTGAACCGTCATAATTGTCTATATAGTCAACCGTTTCTTTATCAAGGTCTCTCAATAACTCATGAGATAGCTTAGCCATGCGAATTTCTGTGTAACGCATCGCTGCCGCACGATCACCATCTACGGAGCCAAAATTTCCTTGACCATCAATTAAAATACAACGCATTGAAAATGGTTGTGCCATACGTACAATAGTGTCATAGACTGCTGTGTCACCATGGGGATGGTATTTACCTATAACATCACCAACAATTCGAGCTGATTTTTTATATGATTTGTTGTAATCATTGCCCAGAATATCCATTGCATAGAGCACCCGTCTATGGACTGGCTTGAGTCCATCTCTAACATCTGGCAAGGCCCTACCAACAATAACACTCATAGCGTATTCTAGATAAGAATCACGCATCTCTTCTTCTATGGTTATGACGGGGTATTTTGTCTCAAAAAATTCTGTTGAATCAGTATTATCGGACATGAAATAAATGTGTTTTTGTAAACAGTATTAATTGTACCCTAATTAGGCTAAAAACACATCAAAAAAATGACTTTTTAAGTTAAGAAAAATGGAAAATAATTGAAGTTAATTATTGCGCGATTTTACAGACGTGGCTAGAGAGCGAATTAGACGTTCAGTATCCTCCCAGCCTATACATGCATCGGTGATACTAACACCATATTCGAGAGTATCTAATGGACCAACTTTTTGACTACCTTCATTAAGATGAGACTCTATCATAACACCAAAAATTCTTTCAGATCCCTGCTCTATTTGGTTACCTATATTTTCTCCAACCTTGAGCTGGTTTTTATACTTCTTTTGCGAGTTTGCATGAGAAAAATCTACCATTACCCGTGAAAGTAAGCCTTTTTCTTCTAGCAAATGACAGGTTTTTGCAATATCATCCTGAGAATAATTCGGACCACTCTTACCACCTCTTAATATGATATGTGCGGTTTCATTGCCCATCGAGGTAAAGTGGCTAATTCCGCCATTTTTATTCACTGAAAGGAGATGATGAGGACTATTAGCTGCAGTCACAGCATCTATAGCAATATCTAAAGAGCCACTGGTGCCATTTTTAAATCCTACAGGACATGAAAGTGCAGAAGCCAACTCTCTGTGAGATTGGCTTTCAGTTGTTCTTGCACCTATAGCACCCCAAGATATCAAGTCCGAGATATACTGAGGTGTTAATACATCAAGATATTCAACACCGACAGGCATATTTAATTCAGCTAAATCTGATAGTAATTTTCTTGCTGTAGCGAGTCCTGTATCAATATCAAAACTTTCATCCAAATCAGGGTCATTAATTAAACCTTTCCAGCCAACCGTAGTTCTTGGTTTTTCAAAATAAACACGCATCACAATAAAAACGTCTTCGACCAATTCATCTTTGAGTATGCTAAGTTTTTTCGCATATTCAATTGCTGCCTTAGTGTCATGTATCGAACAGGGTCCTGCAAGCACCATTAAACGCTTGTCGTTACCAAAAAGGATATTTTTAATAGTTTGTCTAGCGGTAAAAATATCGCGAGATACTTTTTCTGTTAAAGGATATTGTTCAATTAACACATTTGGCGACACCATTGGTGCGCTAGAAGTAATGCGCACATTATCTGTATTGTATTTCATGGTTTTAATTTATGATTTCTAATTTGAGCGTAAGCTGAATGGTTATGTATTGACTCAAAATTTTCAGACTCAAGAATATAGCTGCTTATCTTATTATTTTGATTGAGTTCTAATGCGATATCTCTAACAACATCCTCTACAAAAGCAGGGTTATCATAGGCTTTTTCTGTAACAATCTTCTCATCCTCTCTTTTCAATATGGCAAAAAGATCGCATGAAGCCTTTTCTTCAGCTAAATCAATTAAATCCTCGATATATAGGTCATTGTCTTTAGAGGCTCTAGCTTCAATTGTGATGTGTGATCTTTGGTTGTGAGCGCCATACATCGATATACTCTTTGAACAAGGACAAAGGCTTGTAACAGGAACAACTACTTTGAGAGATAAGTCAGTTTTTCCATTTTCTATTTTGCCACTTAGTGTGACTTGATAATCCATCATGCCCTTAATACCTGAAGATGGTGCAGATTTATTACGAAAAAATGGAAAATCTACTAAAATATGAGCGCTATCTGAGTCGAGTTTATTTGCCACAGTTTGTACCAAATCAAGAAAATTTGTTGTCGAAAAACTGCATTCAATTTCATTAAGTATTTCCACGAATCTCGACATATGGGTTCCTTTAACTTCAGCAGGTAAACTCACAGTCATTGTAAGTTTCGCAACAGTTGAGCATGACTCCATTTTACGATTGATAAAATTAATTGGGTGCCTTATATCTTTAATACCAACCTCATTAATAACGATATTTCTCTCGTCGGCAATATTTTGCGTATCTGGCAAGCTTTTACTGTTCATAGTTGATTATTCTGATAGATGACTACCGCTCTTTGATTTTTCCATAATACTAAGATGCGAAGTCTATTACAATTTTTAGGACGAACATTCTCGGAAAAATTGATAAAAAAGAGAGAATTATACCCTTACAAAGGTAAAAATTACACCTAGAATGAATAAGAGTTTAGATTAGTCTTCAGCCTCAATAGCAAGAATATTTTTAACATAACCTGGCCTTAATTCTTTTCCACGCCTTGCACGATGACCAACAAAATGAGACCAATCTTCGGGTTTAATTCTCTCAGGCGTTTTTCTTTTGTTGTAATATATTCGCAACTTTTGTGTTTCTCTGAGTGCACATAGACCAGTAATTATTTCCTTTCTAGCTTTTAAATCTTTACCTGGTATTTGAATTAGTTTGTTACCTTTTCCTCTCGAAAGAATCGGTAATTCTGTCATAGGAAAAATCAACAATCTTCCACGATTAGTTGCAACAGCAATGAACTGACTCTCAATTTCATCAACTAAAACAATTTTCATAACATTTGATTGATTGGCTAATGTGATGGCGTTTCTACCTGACTTCGTCTTAGATTTAAGGTTACCTAGATTTGATATAAACCCATATCCAGAATCGGAGGCAAGTACAATATTTTGATCATCATCACCCATCACGACATCAATAAATTTCGCACCAATTGGAGGTGTTAGCCGACCAGTGAGAGGTTCGCCCTGCCCTCTAGCACTAGGCAAACTGTTTGCTAGTAATGTATAAGAGCGCCCTGATGAATCAATAAAATATGCCAATTTATTGCTTCTACCCTTAGCACTGTTTAAATAAGCATCGCCAGACTTATAGTTAAGCGCAACTGGATCAATCTCATGACCTTTCCCTGCCTTGACCCAGCCCATTTCACTTAAAACAACAGTGACATTCTCTGCAGGTATCAGATCATTATCATTAAATGCTTGCGCAGTAACAATATTTTCTACAACCTCGCAACGACGTTTATCTCCAAACTCCTCCAAAATAACCTTTAATTCTTTTTTAATAAACGTTTTAAGCCTTGCATCACTTGAAAGGAGTAGCTCGATCTTTTCCTTCTCCTTGACCAAAGAATCTTCTTCGCTTTTGATTTTGATTTCTTCTAATTTTGCTAAGTGTCGTAACTTTAGCTCCAAGATGGCTTCTGCCTGCACCTCACTTAACTTAAAGCGTTTCATTAATTTAGACTTTGGCTTTTCTTCAGCACGAATAATTGCAATCACTTCATCGATATTTAGATAAGCAGTCAACAAACCTTCTAGAATATGTAATCTCTCAACAATTTTATTTAAACGGTGCTCTAATCTATTAACAACAACCTGAGTTCTAAATTGCAGCCACTCCTTAATCAAAGGAATCAGTGGTTTGACTTGCGGTTTGCCATCCAAACCAATAACATTCATATTAACGCGATAATTTTTTTCCAAATCAGTGGTGGCAAAAAGGTGCAGCATTAATTGTTCACAGTCGATTCTATTTGAACGCGGAACAATGACAATTCTAGTTGGGTTTTCATGGTCAGATTCATCACGTATATCATCAACTAAAGGTAGCTTTTTGTCACGCATTTGTGAAGCTATTTGTGCAACAACCTTAGCGCCTGAAGTTTGGTAAGGAAGTGCATCAATAACAATATCTCCATCATCTTTGTTGTAATTTGCGCGCATTTTGACTGAACCACTGCCTGTCTCATAAATCTGGAAAAGATCCTCACTACTGCTAACAATATTGGCACTTGTTGGGTAATCAGGCGCCGGAAGGATTCTCATTAAAGATTCTAAATCAGTTGAAGGTTTATCCAAAAGTAGAATACACGCTGAAACAACCTCTGTAATGTTGTGTGGAGGCATATCTGTTGCCATTCCAACCGCAATACCAGAGGTTCCATTAAGTAGTAGATTAGGAATCTGAGCAGGAAGTTGCTCTGGCTCTTTTATCGTACCATCAAAATTATCTGTCCAACTAATTGTGCCTTGATTTATTTCACTAAGAAGTAGGTCAGCATATGGTGAAAGTTTTGACTCTGTGTAGCGCATAGCAGCAAATGACTTTGGATCATCTGGAGCGCCCCAGTTTCCCTGCCCATCAATAAAGGGATACCTATAGGAGAAAGGTTGAGCCATTAAAACCATTGCCTCATAGCACGCATTGTCCCCGTGGGGGTGAAACTTGCCTAAAACATCACCAACAGTTCTTGCAGATTTCTTAAATTTTGCTGTGGACTTTAAACCTAGCTCACTCATAGCGAAAATTATGCGCCTTTGAACCGGTTTTAAGCCATCACCAATAAAAGGCAAGGCACGGTCAAGGATGACATACATTGAATAATCAAGATAGGCGCGTTCTGTATAGTCTCCAACGCTTTGCTTTTCAAGACCAGTCTGACTCATTAATCCCTTATATTAGTTTTAACTTGAAATCCACATACTTTAGACAGTCTGTGGATTTTCGCTATTTTAATTCAACTTTACAACAAGTGAGCATGAAATGATTTTTATTGATGCTAACCTGGCGGCCAAGATAACTGACGACCTCCTAAACAATGCAAATGAATATGAAAAACACTTTGACAACCATCACTATTGCAATTCATCACTATGCGGTAACCTTGCTCAGAAAATTCTCTCTCTTTAGCAATATTAGAAGCTGTTAAACTCAACTTTCCTAATAATGCATCATCTTCAGCATCATTGAGCGTTGGTATATGTTTTTTTGGTATAACTAGAAAATGTTGTGGAGCTTGTGCATTAATATCTTCAAAAGCAATTACATCTTCATCTTCATAAATCTTTTCAGTTGGTATGCTGCCTTCAACAATTGCACAAAATATACAGTCTTCCATAAATATCTATTATCTACTAGTTCTTTGTTTAGTGAAGTATTTCTGCAATAATAAGCCTAGAATAATTAATGCAACACCAATTACTGTTGAGGTTAGAATTACTTCGCGTAAAACTAACTGCACAATCAGTAAAGCCAAAAATGGTGTAATAAATACTAAGCTACTAATTCTGGCTACACTAGATGTGAGACTTAGCGCTGACTGCCATAGGACAAATGTAACACCCATTTCAAATAAACCAACATATGCAGCACCAACAAAACCATTAATTGAAGGAATCACAAAGCCGGAATCTAAGTAAACCGCAATAACAATAAATGGAAGACTAAATAAAAAAATAAAAAATAAACTTAACACAGTATCACTATTATGCTTAGTATTAAATAACCAAAACAATGCCCAAATCACAGTTGAAATTAAAGCGTAAATAACCCCACTTAGGCTTTCAAACTCGAGTACAAAAATATCTCCCTTAGTAGCTATCAAAACAACCCCTATATAGCTCACAATAATAGCAAAAAACTCTTTTAGTCCAATTTTTTGTTTAAGAATTGGAATCGATAAAATAACAATCATTACTATCCAACTATAATTAATTGCCATCGCCTCTTGTGCTGGCAGTAAGTCATAAGCGTGTAACAGAATAATATAATATAGACAGGGGTTAAGTATTCCCAATAAAGTAAAACGAAAAAAATCCTGTATCGAGATTTTTCTAATATGCTTTAATTTACCTTGAAAAAATAAAATAAAGAAGAGTATCAATACAGATACTAAGGTTGAGTAAAACACTAATTGAACTGGCCTCAGATATTCCAAAGAAAGTTTAAAAGCAGTTGCAACTGTTGACCAAAAAAAGATTGCAATACAAGCAAAAACATAGGCTTTTTGTTGCTTAGTAAAGTAATTTGACACTTTAACTCATTCCTTTATAAAACTTGAAAAATACATAACTGACAATTAACTCTTTCAAAAGTATTATATTCTTTAGTGTGATGCTCTATACAATGCCACAACAGTCTCTCTTCTAGTTCTGCAATGGTTTTACCGTAAGGTAAAAGCTCCCACTCCTGTTCACGCACAGTAAATACAATATAGGCGCCAGTTTTGCTAACTCTTACAAGTTCAAAGAGAGCTCTAGGTCCAACATGTCCACAAGTAAATGTCCCAGCGCAAACAATAGCATCAAAAGTGTTATCCTGAAATTCTAAATCTTGCATTAAATCAGCCTTCAATAACGATTGATAAACTTTTTTTTCTATAGCTTGATCTAGCATTGGCTTGGAAAAGTCAATTCCTACAATATTCCTAAAATTTTTCTTGTACAGTATTTCTCCTACAAGCCCAGTCCCACATCCAGCATCAAGTATTTTGACTTTGGAGCTATCTACATATTTAATTAAAAGCTCAGTAGTAATCAAATGACCGACATATCCAATTACTTCAACAACATCATGTTCATAATTATCAGCCCATAACTTGTATAGTTCTTCTAACTCTTGCTGATTAGCTGTATGTAGCGCATTAAATACTCTAGGATGCATATTGTCAGTATTTTTCAAGAGTTTCTCCAAGAACGACTAAAACAAACCACTATCTGTCCATTAACTACACCAACCCAAAACACTCTTATCCTAACATAGGAAATGATGGGTCGATATATTTAATCAAACTAAAAATATAATATTATCACGCTTTTCTATTTAAGGCATAGCAATAAAGTATCAAGCCAATCCATACACCAGCAAACCCAATTAATTGGTCAATGTTAACAGGCTCATCATGCAATAAATAACCAACCAGAAACTGAATTGTAGGGGTAATAAAAAATAATATGCCCACTGTTGTCATTGGTAGAAGTTTTGCTCCAATAGTAAAAAGTGCTAAAGGAACAACAGTAACGAGACCTGCTAAGATTAATAACACATCTGTAGTTAAATTGACATTAAGAAAGGAGACCTCTTGAGAAAGATACATCCATATTGTGAATACAAATGCCACCGGTAAAAGTAATAGAGTTTCTACATAAAGACCAGGCACTGCTGAAGTAACCATTGCTTTTCTCGCGAGCCCGTAGAAGGCGAAACTGACTCCAAGGATGAGACCCAACCATGGAAATGAGTCACTACTAAACACATAATACAAAGCTCCCACTGATGCAAACAGAACCGACCATTGCTTTAATCTGGAAATTCTTTCATGAAAAAAAATATAACCTCCTATCATGCTTATTACCGGCGCCAGAAAGTAACCCATAGAACCCTCAACTACTCGTCCAAGGTTTACGGCAACAATGTAGGTTCCCCAATTAATAGTTATAAGGGTTGCT
>CAZSHL010000044.1:0-9746 GCA_964606585.1 uncultured Piscirickettsiaceae bacterium | reverse complement strand
GATTTGTTAATATAAATGACGAAAAAATGAGTAAATCACTGAACAATTTCTTCACTATTCGCGATGTCTTGGAGAAATATGATGGTGAGACTCTTCGTTATTTTCTTAGTAGTAGCCATTATCGCTCACCTTTGAACTTTAGCGAAGAGAGTCTTGAAAGTTCAAGAACTGCATTGACACGTTTGTATACAGCAATTAGAGGGCTTTCATCTAGCGCAAAAGAAATAAATCAAGTCAGTATGCATTTTGATTATGAAAAACGTTTTAACGAAGCACTTGATGATGACTTTAATACTCCTATTGCGCTCAGTATATTATTTGAAATTGCTAAGCATACTAATACTGAACGTAAGAATGATAAAGAACACGCGGGAGCTTTGTCTGGACTATTGAAAAAATTGGGCAAACAGATTGGCATTATGGAACATGATGCTGACGATTACCTCAAAAAGGGGATAGAGCTTTCAGACGCAAAAATTGATGAAAAAATTAGCCAAAGAGAATCTGCAAGAGCTTCTAAAGACTTTGCGATGTCAGACCAAATACGTGATGAACTTTTAGCACTGGATATTATCCTCGAAGACAGTATAAATGGCACCACTTGGCGAAGAAAATAGGCTGGACTCCTTCGCTGATTGGAATCAAATAGATTCAATTTTGCTTGATCTGGATGGCACACTCCTAGATTTAAATTTCGATCTACATTTTTGGTTGGAATATCTACCTCAAGTGTATTCAGAAAAACATAATATCAGTAACCAACAAGCTCAAGATATCGTACTGAAAATGTTAAATGCTGAAAAAGGCAAACTGAATTGGTATTGCATCGACTTTTGGCAGGAAAAATTAGAACTAGATATTATGGAACTAAAAAATAATACCTCGTACCTTATTCAAACACATCCATATGCCAAAAGCTTTTTAAAACTAGCTAGAAAACTTAATAAAAGGATCTATTTAGTAACTAATGCACATCGAAAAACCATCAAATTAAAAATGTCTGTTACTCAACTGCAGAATTATTTCGATGGTATTGTTTCCTCTCATGATTTTGGTGTTGCCAAGCAAGAGCAGGCTTTTTGGCAGGAATTAGAAAAAACAATCAAATTAAATAAAAAGCGTGCAATCTTTTTTGATGATTCAAAGGATGTTTTAATGGCTGCCCAGAAATTTAATATTGGTCAGGTTATTGCAATTAGTAAACCTAGCTCTCAGCTGGACGTTAAAGAAGTATCGGGATTTGTTAATATAGAGAACTTCAATCAAGCAATGCCTATTACCAGTTGATTGTCCTGCATCTTTGATGTTCAAAATAATTAAACTGAACTATAGTAAAATGAGCAGGTTATATATATCCGACTGATATACCAGCTTGAGCTAGTCCGATTTTGTTCTTAGTATATGGCCCGTATCCTCAGTAATTAACTAAAAAAAATAAGGTACTTATGAAAAATGCTTTTTATGCACAATCAGGCGGCGTCACAGCAGTAATTAATGCTTCTGCTTGTGGTGTTATTGAAACAGCAAGAAATTACCCAAACCAAATTGGCAAAGTTTATGCAGGTGAAAATGGAATTATTGGGGCACTTACAGAGAATTTAATTGATACTTCCTTAGAATCAGAAACTGATATTGCGGCTCTTAACCATACGCCCTCAGGAGGCTTTGGTTCTTGTCGTTATAAAATGAAGTCTCTAGAAGAAAATAGGGCTGAATATAAGCGTTTAATTGAAGTTTTTAAAGCTCATAATATTGGTTATTTTTTCTATAATGGCGGAGGAGATTCTGCTGACACTTGTCTAAAAGTCTCCCAACTCTCTGAAAATATGGGGTATCCCATTCAAGCTATACATATTCCTAAAACAGTTGATAATGACCTTCCAGTAACGGATAATTGCCCCGGCTTTGGTTCAGTAGCGAAATATATTGCTGTTTCAACTCTTGAAGCAAGTTTTGATGTCTCATCTATGGCTGCCACTTCAACAAAGATTTTTGTTCTAGAAGTAATGGGCAGACATGCTGGTTGGATTGCTGCAGCTGGCGGATTGGTTGATGACTCGATACCTGTTGTAATTCTTTTTCCTGAAGTTGATTTTAATGAAAAAGCATTTATCAATAAAGTCGACAATAATGTAAAAGAGTTTGGCTATTGTACTATTGTGGTTTCTGAAGGCACAAAGTGGCCAGATGGAAAGTTTCTCGCTGAACAGAGCACTAAAGATGACTTTGGACATGCGCAGTTAGGCGGTGCTGCCCCTGTAGTAGCAGGTATTATAAAAAACGCACTTGGCTACAAATTCCATTGGGCGGTTGCGGATTACCTCCAACGCTCCGCACGGCATTTAGCTTCAAGTTCAGATGTTAAGCAAGCTTATGCTCTTGGGCAAGCAGCAGTTGAAATGGCATTAGCTGGTAAGAATTCAGTAATGCCGGCTATTATTCGCACCTCAAACAATCCTTATCAATGGGAAATAGGTGTCGGAGAATTAAAGGATATTGCTAACGTTGAAAAAATGATGCCTGAAGACTATATTTCTGAAGATGGATTTCATATTACAAATAAATGTCGAGAATATTTATTACCTCTTATTGAAGGAGAGAACTACCCACCTTATAATAATGGACTACCAGAATATGTGGTTTTAAAAAATCTAAAAGTCGAAAAGAAATTACCACCATTTAATATATAAATATATAAAAAACTACTCATCGTGAATATTATTTTATTAGGACCCCCAGGTGCAGGCAAAGGCACTCAAGCTGCTCATATTTGTGAAAAATTTAATATCCCTCAGATTTCAACAGGAGATATGCTGCGAGCTGCTGTAAATGAAGGTACATCAATAGGCATCAAAGCAAAGAAAATTATTGACTCGGGACAACTGGTTTCTGATGATATTATTATTTCATTAGTTAAAAATAGACTAAAGTCACCGGATTGCAATAATGGATACTTGTTTGATGGCTTTCCTAGAACTATTGCTCAAGCAGACGCACTAAAATTAGAGAAAATCAAAATCGACTACGTAATTGAAGTTCAAGTTCCAGATGAAGATATCGTCACAAGGATGTCTGGCCGCCGTGTGCATTTAAACTCTGGAAGAACTTACCATGTTAAATTTAATCCACCAAATATAGAAGGCAAAGATGATCCCACTGGTGAAGACCTAATCCAGCGGGTTGATGATCAAGAAGATATCGTGAGAGGACGATTAAAGCTCTACCATAAGCAAACTCAACCACTAGTTCAATACTATAAAAATAATGCTCTTGATGCCTCTACAAATTCAAAATTTGTCGCCATTAATGGAGTTGGTTTGCTTGATGAAGTCAAAGAAAGAATTGCGGGTGCTCTAGAAAGATAAATTTTTTAAATATAACTATAAGGCTATTTTGAATTTCACGCGCTTCGTTCCATCTTCTGCGCCTTTTACTACCACTTTGTCATTATTAATATCGTATTCAAGAGTTTCGCCACTAAATGAATCAAACCCTTGAATAAGGTTTGCGTTTCCTACCAATACCACCAAACCTTTATCTACATCGTAGGTTATTGTAATTGCTGAAGCCTCAATGAAGCGCGCCTGATTATCCTGGCTTTGAATATATCTTGCTAACTTTTGTTCACTACCTTTAGCAATCATATTAACAACCTCTTGATTATTAGTTTGCACCTCAATAAGTTCTGCTGACAAAACCAGTGAGCCTTGGGTTACCACAGCATCACCCATAAACTGATTAAATCCTGTACTTTCGTCAACAATTACAGAGCTTGCTTCAATCTCAATTGGTTTATCAGCATCCCCAGGCAAAGCAAAAACAAAAGAAGATGACAGAATCAATAACAAAAAAATCTTATTCATAATGAGCTTCAACTCCACCAATAAGTTCAATTCTTTGAGTTAGAACATCATAATACATGCCTTGCGACTTTATATCAGCAAATTGTGATTTATAATTAGTAGGCTTACTAGATTTGTAGACCTCTCCACCACCAGATTGATCTACAATAAGGTCATTAGTTAATATTTTAGTGCCTGATTTTTGTAGAATTTCTACCTTGCCCAATAATTTTGTTAAATTGCGCTTCATATCAAGGTCCAAGCCCTTTTCTGAGTTAATTGTATTGTCTCTTGATATATATGTCGATTTCTTATTTGTTTGATAGTGTTTTTCACCGTTAGCCAAATTAATATTTAAATCTTTTGTATTAATTTTAGAACCAGTTTCTTGTTGGATAAGTATTTCACCTTCAAGAAGCATTATATTGTTGGCATTATCTATTTGCATTCCTTGCGAAAAAATTGTTGCATCTTCACCTAAATAAGTGACATCCTTATTGCTGTTAATTTGCTTTGTTTCAGGGTCCACAACCAATATCTCTGTATCAATTTCATGATAGATGCCGCCCTTAGATAGAATATTGACCTCACCATTAAATATAATCTCACCTGTTTCAAGTATTTTTGCTCGCTTTGACTTTAAGATATTACTCTCTCGTTCTTTATCATCATATTGAGTAACTTTAATATTTAATAAAAGTACCGGGGCATCTTTAAAATTATAATAAGTTTCAGCTTCTATATAGTGCAACAAAAGGTTTTTATTTGAATATTCTTTAAGGGAAAAGTTATCTATTTTTTCAATATACGAAGCAATACCTTCATCTTTTAAAGTCTGTGTGAGTTTGCTATCTTTTTGAAAGACATAAATAGCAGTAAAATTATCTCTAAACAACCAAAACACTGCCGCCATAACTATAATAAAAGCTATGATAGATTGAAATATCCTAGAATGAATGATGGCCATGATGTTTGATCAAAGAATACAAGGGTTGTATGCAATCACACCTAATAAAAATATAGATATAGACTTCATTGAAAATATAATTACCTCTCAGCAAGTCACAATTCTTCAATACCGACATAAAATACTGGACCAACAAATAAAACTAAATGAAGCACAAAAACTACGTGAACTATGCCTAACACATCATACTTTATTTATAGTTAACGATGATATCAACCTTTGCGAAAAAGTTAACGCAGATGGAATCCATCTTGGGCGGTATGATGACTCAATCGCTGAAGCAAGAAGACAATTAGGTGCAAAATCAATTATAGGTGTTTCATGCTATAACGAGATAGACTTAGCTATTGAAGCAGAAGCTCTTGGAGCAAACTATGTTACTTTTGGCGCACTTTTTCCATCGAATACCAAACCTAACGCCAAACATTGTGAATTATCTGTAATTAGAACTGCACGAAAGTTGATCAAAATACCAATTGTTGGAATCGGAGGCGTTACCCTCTCAAATCAAAATTTAGCAATTGAAGCAGGTTGTGATGCAGTTGCGATGATTAATGGTCTATTTGGTCAATGATTAGTTAAGCCAAGAGAGCAATGCAATTCATGACAACTTAGTAAAGTTTTTTGACCGGTCTTTTGCCATATTCCTTTTCACTCAAATAGTTTGAAATATAGCCCTGTCTTGTCCACAAAAGTTGATAGTATAGCTTCTGAATTTCTTTAACAGCTGAACGACTGACTGCTTCTAATGACAATAAACTATCTTTCCATCGTATTAGTTTTGGATATCTATTTGGGGTAAATATAGGTTTATAAATATGAGCTATGTATTCCAGTCTCTGGAATATTGGTGCATAACTTGCATCTACCAAGGAAAACTGCTCTCCATTGAAAAAAGGTTGCGTCTTTATATAATCTTCAACCAAGTCAAAATCTTTCAGCAATTCTTCTAACGTATCTTTAAATTCGCTTTTTGTCTCTTTTATAGTTAGATTAAAAGTATACAGGCTGATATTGTTTGAGAATTCAATCCAGCTTCTATTGACCGCTTTAACAAGTAAATCTTTTGGATGGAGAGTTGGCGGATATGCCTCATCAATATATTCATTGATTACAGCTGATTCAAAAATAACTTTATCACCAGCAATTAAAAGTGGAACTTTTTTTAATGGTGATATAGCCAAAAACCATGCAGGAGGATTATCTAATTCAATATATTCTATATCATAATCAATACTTTTATATTGCAGTGTAATGGCAACCCTTTGAACAAAAGGACAAGCCTTATAACTGACGATCTTAAGTTTCATATTTTTAGGGCATGCAATAAATAGAGAGCTTTCGCATTCTATGTTTGACTATTTTGAACTGGCAAATCAAATCTAGGGTTGTTTTTGTAGCTATACCCTCCTTCTAAACCACTCTTTGACATAACAAGTTGCCATAATTGATTACGCCTTGCACGAAAAGTGCCAGCACATCCAAGCAAATAATACCTCCACATACGTTGAAACCTTTCATCGTATGAACTATCAAGCTTATCTAGATTCTCTTGAAAATTTGTATACCAAGCCATCAATGTTTTGTCATAATCTAGCCCAAAACAATGCCAATCCTCTATAACAAAAAGACCTTCTACAGCAGAACTAATTTGTTTTGCCGAAGGTGTCATACCATTAGGAAAGATGTATTTATTTATCCATGGCTCAGTTCTTTTTCCTGAATTATTCCTGCCTATCGTATGGAGCAAAAATAATCCATCATCCTTTAAACATCTATGAACGACCTTCATATAGTCTAAATAATTTTTGTAACCTACATGTTCAAACATGCCAACTGAGACAACGCAATCATATTGTCCATTGAGTTCCCTATAGTCCTTTAATTCAAAACTCACGTCTAAATCTTTGCATGACTCCTTGGCATACTGAAACTGTTCTTTTGAAATCGTTACTCCATGAACTGTAACTCCGTAAATT
Organism: uncultured Piscirickettsiaceae bacterium; assembly: GCA_964606585.1. Taxonomy (GTDB): domain Bacteria; phylum Pseudomonadota; class Gammaproteobacteria; order PS1; family Pseudothioglobaceae; genus Pseudothioglobus. The sequence goes on along the minus strand of CAZSHL010000044.1, from coordinate 2,958 downwards.
TCGGCGGCATATTTAGCAAATCCACCCCAACCACAACCAATTTCGAGGACTGTCTTTCCAGGCTCTAAATGCATTTTTCTACAAATCAAATCCAATTTGTCTTCCTGTGCCTGATTTAGATCTTGTGCATTCCTCCAGTAACCACAAGAGTAGTTCATCCTCTTATCAAGCATTAAGGAAAAAAGATCATTTCCTATATCATAATGTTTCTCCCCTACTTCATAAGCTCGACTCTTACTTTGGGCATTAAACAAATATGCCCATAAAAAAGTAAATAAAACTGCAGGATTTGTGTTTTTGACCCTCCTATCCAAACGCCCAGATAGTAATCTTGTAGATAACTGGTCTAATGCATCACAATCCCACCAGCCATCCATATAACTCTCACCGAAAGCCAAAGTCCCTCCGCTAAGAACTCGTGCATAAAAGTCTTCATTGTTGACCTGAATGTCGTATGGCCTTGACCCATTGATTTTTACATCAATAGATTCTAATAATTCTGTAACCGTGGATTTAAATTTAGACATAAATAACTATGGAATATCATAAATCAAGAATAATCTTACCATACTTGATTTAACGTTAAAAGAGCCTAAAAAATTCATTTAGCTTATACTGGAATCTCTTTTAATGATGATCGAAAGACTCAATAATACAAACGCTACGAAAAAAATTAAGGACCAACCCGCCATACTCAGCCCAAAAAATTGCCATGGTATTTCGGCACAATTTCCATCTCCCATAAATAACGCACTCAGTACATCAGTGAACGGAAAAACTTCTAAAATATATTCTAAAGGGGGGCCACACAGCGGTACTTGATCTTCCGGAAGACTTTGCAACCATAACTGTCGTCCTGCAACCCAAGCGCCAAAAGTAGCAGCAATAAGCATAATGCCTGCATAGATCTTAAATAGCTGAAGTTTTGGATTATGAATATATGCAATGAATGCCGACAAACCAACAATGCCATAAAGGAACTGCTGGGTGACACATAATGAACACGGCTCTAGACCAAGAATTTTCATACTATAGGTGGCGTATCCTATAATGATTCCAACAGACAAAAATATTAGCAAGTAAATTTGACGAGCTGAAAGTTTTGCAGAAAAGAGATTCAAGGAAAAGATAAAAATAAATCTATAAAATTGGCTTCAATGTTACCATAAGTAAATTAGTACTAAGATGAAGCCTCTTTCACTCATATTGTCATTATTCGTCAAGATAAAAAGCGTTATGTCTTTTTACCGTAGCGCGCAACCTCTTCTTCGTCATCAGCTTTTGGTATGGCAAAAAAATCTCTGACCATAGGAATAAAGAACTCTAGTGGCTCAGAGTCATAATCCGGGTCAAAGCAGTTTTGGTCATACTCATGACAAAAACGAATCGCCACCTTATACCATGGATGATCGATAAACCTTTCACGCGCGTTTCTGTCACCACCAGAATGATGAGCGTAATAATACATCTGGAAAAGGCCATGATGCTTGACAATCCAGTAGATTTTCTCCGACACAAAAGGCCTTAAAATAGAGGCCGCCATCTCTGAGTGCGAGTAGGGGGCTAAATTATCCCCAATATCATGGAAAAGAACTGCTATAACCATTTCATCATCTTCTCCAGCACGCAAAGCTCTAGTCGCCCCTTGAAGGCAGTGCTCTAGACGACTGATCTGGTAACCTGAAATTGAGCTTTTGAGACCTTTAAGTGCCTCAATTAATCGATCAGGCAATGCTAAATTATACTTATCCTCAAGCCTATCGAGAAGCGCATAATCTTCGGCTGTACCGCTTTCCATATTTATAAAATTTACCTTATCCATAAACTTAATTAAACACTAGAGGCGTTTAGCACTATCGATAAGCAAGCTAGCTAAATAATGCGAAAATGAGTGCCTAACCAGCATTGTTAATTCCCCTTCTTTTTCACAATAGATCAATACTTGAGCCTTTCCAAAGGTTGTGGAGACAGCTTTACCCGATGCTAACTTCTCATCCAGATCATAAACCATCCATCGCGAGAGTAATAAATTGACTTTGCTCCCACTAAACTCTAGAGTTCCGTAGGCTGCAGAATTTTCAACAAGAGTAATGCCATTTTGCAAATTTTCTTGTTTTTGCCACAATTCATCTCTTTGAAAATCAGAGTGAATAATCCAAAACTCGTCCGGGCTTATCCAAAGACATAGCATATCATTACCTTTGCTGAATGAGAGCGGTTCAGGTAGTTCAAAACCAAACTCTTTTTTGATAATTGAGTTGTCACTTGCCTTGTCTTTAGAGGTACGCAAGATAGCAATTGCTTTGTCACATATTTCGAGGCATGCTAATCCCTTTTTATTAAGCAAAAAGCCCTCGTCATTAGTTAAAGACTCAAAAGTCGATGCAAAGATAGGCTGAAAATTTAGTTTAGTATTAGTCATTACCATCTACTCTCTCGCCATTAGGATCATAAAAAACGCTACTAGAAACGACGCATGGAATTTCTTTAAGTCCCTGTTTTTCTTGCACAATTTTTACATTCACTGTCTCATCTAATTTACTTAAGCCCCGCTTTAATTGTGCCATCGCAATAGACCTACCCAAAATGGGACTAAAGTAACTCGAGGTAACATAGCCAATCGAACTATTCTGTTCATCAACAATATGCGCACCTTCGGGAATTACAACTCCTGCATCCTTTGTCAACAAACCAACCAGTTGAAGTCTATCAGTATCGGTCAAAGCGTCGATCGTAAATGAACGACGACCGATATAGGAAAAAGGTTTATCCTTGGCCAATATCCAACTCATATTTACATCCATTGGTGTCATAGATCCGTCTGTGTCCTGACCTACAATAATATAGCCTTTCTCAGCTCTAAGGACATGCATGGTCTCTGTACCATAAGGGGTAATATTCCATTTCTTTCCAAGCATTTGGATTTGATCCCAGATATAGCGACCATAATTTGCCACT
>CAZSHL010000043.1:0-9938 GCA_964606585.1 uncultured Piscirickettsiaceae bacterium | reverse complement strand
AACTCTCAGAGATTGCTTTGATTTCTATTTCGGGTTCTACGGACATTCTTAATTTCATTATTCCACTTATAATTATTGATTAATGCAAAAATAATATTTTTTGTGTTATATTTTTCTCACATAGAATTGCATTAATTTTTTAAGGAGAATGGTTATGAAAGAGAAACAACAATATTCACTTATATCTGAGGCGCTACCAAGAGCTTTATTTGTATTTTTAAAAACACTTTTTTACTTTATAGTTTTACCTTACAAGATATGGAAGGCATCTACGCTACGCCTTGCTCAAATATCTAATCAACCCCTACTTAGCGATGAGGAAGAGTTTCCAGTCTATACTATCGCTAAAATTGGATATGATGCATTTATTGTATTCTTGCCAATTTTGGGTCTTATTCTTGGCATACTTTTTGCAACCTTTATTGGTGGAGGTTATGACTATTCTTACAACACTTACTCTTCAGGGATGGGATTCAGAGGTTTTATTACGGCATTCCTAGTTTCATATTTTGTGATTCCATTATTTTCTTTTATCAAAGAAATTCTAACCATTACACTTTCGATGGTTCATAGCTTAAAAGAAATAGAAAAAAATACTGAAAAATCTTCGTCATAAAAGAATTTATAAGACAAATAAATTTCGATTTTTCTTTGCGATAAAGTGTTAATCACTAAAGAATGGTGGACTCAACTAATATTCCTAAGGCAAGGCTATTTTATGCATCATATTAGCAAGAAAATTCTCAAATTCCTAGTTGTCTCTTGTCTATTTTTTTTATTCCCTGCCAGTGTGCAATCAGAAAACTATCAGATTGAGCAGATAGCTTCAGGTTTAGGTATACCTTGGGGAATGACCTTTCATTCAGAAAATGAAATACTCTTTACTGAGAGGCAAGGAAGATTGGGAATTATTAATCTTGAAAATGGTAAGGTGACATATCTGTCTGGTTTGCCAAAAATTCTTGCCAAAGGTCAGGGAGGCTTAATGGATGTAGTGAAAGCTCCTGCAAAGTCAGTCAATAAGTGGACTTATTTCACTTATGTAAAATCTATTGATGATAAAGGTAATGGTGAGACAACTCTAGCCAGAGCACATATTACTAGCGAAGGTATTCTAGATTGGCAGGATTTATTGGTCACGCAATCACTTTTTGGTGCCATTTTCGATGTTATCGGTGTTGCATGGGGTAGTAATAGACATTTTGGTAGTCGTATTGCTTTTGATGATAATTACCTGTATTTTTCTGTAGGTGATAGAGGAAACCGACCTAACGGTCAAAATCTAGAATCACATGCAGGCTCTATTTTAAGGCTTAACTTTGATGGTTCCGTTCCTCCAGACAATCCATTTACGAAAGATGAAAGTGCAAGAAATGAAATCTGGAGTTATGGACATCGTAACCCTCAAGGTCTAGTCTGGGATGGTGTGAACCAGATTTTATGGTCTATAGAGCACGGTCCTAGGGGAGGTGACGAATTAAACCTCATTCAAATGGGTCGTAACTATGGTTGGCCAGTGATTTCCTATGGCAAGGAGTACACTTCGTTTAGTGCGGTAGGCGAGGGAACCCACAAGGAAGGAATGGAACAACCAAAAAAGGTTTATATACCATCCATAGCACCAGGCAGTTTAATGCAATATAACGGTGAAGCTTTTCCTGAATGGACAGGTGATCTATTCGCAGGAGCTCTTGCGCTCAAGCATTTAAATAGAATTGACCTTAATGAAAAAGGAGAGGTGGTAGCCGAAGAGCGTCTATTGGAAAGTCTTGAGGAAAGGGTAAGAGCACTATTGCAAAGTCCCGAAGGTTGGATCTATTTCTCTACCGATAGCGGCAAAATATATGTCATCAAACCATGACATAGGATTTTCATGGTTTGATAGTAATTCAATTTGAATTAAAATAACAGTATGGAAAAACTCACAATATTGATACCCGAGCGGATGTTAGGTATGAGACTAGATGTAGCCTTGTCGGAGATGCTACCTGATCATTCTCGCTCCAAGATCACTGAGTGGATTAAGTCGGGTGAAGCTTTAATCGGAAAGAAAACCTTCCGGCCAAAAGATAAATCTAATGGTAACGAAGTCATCGAGTTGAAGGTAAGTAAAAGCCCAAACAATGACTGGTCTGCTGAAGATATTTCGCTCAATATTGTCTATGAAGATGAAGACATTATCGTGGTCAATAAACCTGCTGGAATGGTAACGCATCCCGGGGCAGGTAACTGGAATGGCACTTTAGCTAATGCGTTACTTCATTATGACGCTGATTTAAAGCTTCTCGATAGAGCTGGCATTGTTCATCGACTTGACAAAGATACTTCAGGCCTAATGGTTGTGGCAAGGAACGAAAAAGCACAAAAAAACCTCGTCGAGCAGATGCAAAGTCATTCCGTGTCGAGAGAGTACTCGGCAATCGTTTATGGTCATATGGTTGCAGGTGGGACAGTTGATGAACCTATCTCACGGCATAGAAAAGATAGAACTAAACAATCTGTATCAAAAAGCGGCAAGAAAGCTGTAACGCATTACCGTGTCATTGATCGTTATCAAAATCATACTCATATTAAGGCAGTGCTGGAGACTGGAAGAACTCATCAAATACGTGTCCATATGTCTTATATTGGCTATCCCTTGATTGGCGATCCCACCTATGGCGGCAAAGTTCGGTTCCCAAAAAAGGCCACAGAGGAGCTTAAAGTTGCGCTGAAAAACTTTAAGAGACAGGCTCTTCATGCAAAGAAGTTGTCCTTAATCCACCCATCTAGTGACTCTAGCTTGTCATGGAAGGCGCCTATTCCTACAGATATGTTGGAGATGCTTAAGGTGCTTGGTATGTACGATCCATGTTAATAAATACTCAGCTAAGGTCCTAAATGTCGGTATTTCCTGATAACGTTAAATTTCTCTCATCGCCAAGAGTTATAGCAGGAGGCGCTAGTGTGGGAAATTACCGCAATTTCAATTTAGCTTTGCATGTCGGAGACGACTCGCTTGCGGTGGCTACTAACCGTGAATTATTGATGGATAATTATAACCTTCCCTCTGAGCCTAGATGGATAAACCAAACCCATTCAAATATATGCCACAGAGCTGAAAATAGCGATTCTTTAGTCGAAGCTGATGCCAGTTATACCAAGAAAAAAGGTATTGTCTGTGTGGTATTAACGGCAGACTGTTTGCCTGTTTTTGTGAGTAACAAACAAGGAAGTGTTGTGGGTATTGCACATGCTGGCTGGAGAGGAATTGTCGGAGGTGTGATTGAATCGTTGATAAAGGAAATAAATATCAACAGCGAAGATTTAGTGGTCCATTTGGGACCCGCTATCTCGGTATCAGCTTTCGAGGTTGGCCTAGAAGTGAGGGACCAATATATGGACAAAAACGAGTCTTTTGGAAACTGCTTTGCAGAGAGTACTGAGAAAATCTATCTAGATCTATACAAGGCAGCCAAGGTTATACTGGCCGCAAGAGGAATAGTCTCTGTTAGTGGTGGAGGTTATTGCACATATAATGGTAAGGATAAATTCTTTTCTTATCGACGAGATGGTAAAAAATCCGGCAGAATGGCTCATCTGATTTGGATGGAGTAAACCTTACTGATTTTTTTCCAAAACCTTGCCTTGCTTAGTGAATGCACTATCTTTACCGCTACCTTTTAGGTAGTAGTGCAGAGTTTTTTGTTTACGCTGCTTTTGTTGGACAACGCAACCCCTTATTTGGTATTCGCCATTAAGCTCAATATCTGGATAGGAGGGGTTTAGACAGCGCATTGCTTTGGAATCGTCAAGCTCAATATATTGCCTGAAATATAATTCCCCTTTGTAATCAATGATTGCGTATGCTTGATTATGAATGGGCATCGCCGGGTCAACAATGATGATGCAATTTTCACTGAACTCGGGACTCATCATGTCGCCAAAATTTTGCAACGCATAGGGCTCTGAATTGGTCGAGCAGGTGCTTTCAAATAGTGCTCTAGGGTTATCTATCTCTGACATTTTGGGCAATAATAGCTGGCACGTTGATTTTGGATGATTTTTTTGATTGTACCATCACATCTTTTGCAGGACATATCTTTGCGATTGTAAACGCCAAGTACTTGTGCAAAATAACCAGGCTGACCGCTAACTGTTTTAAAGTCATTAAGGGTTGTGCCCCCTTTTTCAATTGCTCTAGATAGAACTTCTTTGATGCTTTGGGTGAGTTTTTGGTAGCGTTTCTTTGATACATTACCAGCAGCCCTCTTAGGCGATATTCTAGCCATAAAAAGACTTTCGGAGGCATAAATATTGCCTACCCCAACGACATTAACCTGATCCATAATGAAGGTTTTAATATTTTGCTTCTTACCTCTTGAGGCTTGATATAGAGTCTCACCATCAAATTCATCATCCAATGGTTCTGGGCCTAAATTTGAAAGTAGTTTGAGTGTTTCTTTATGTCTTTTCCATATTACTGCGCCAAATCTACGTGGATCATGAAAGCGCATTACGGTTTTGTTATCAAACTCTATTTCAAAATGTTCATGTTTTTTAAGAGTTGAATCTGTCGGTACAACGCTGATTGAACCCGACATACCAAGATGCATCACGACACTGCCATGTTTAAGATTGAGTAAGAGGTATTTAGCACGCCTATCAATACTGTTGATTTTTTGACCATCAAGATATGTTGGAATTTGAGAGGGAATTTTCCAGCGAAGTTGCTTTTGATGAATTCTCGTGGCAACAATCTTTTTGTCAACTATTAGTGGCTCAAGACCTCGCTTCGTAGTTTCTACTTCTGGTAGTTCTGGCATTAATTTTTATAACTTAGTTTTCATTTGCTTGAGCTATTTTTTTGGTAGCTCCAAAGTCAGTTTTACCGCTACCAAGTTTCGGTATTTCCTCAACATTTAAAATCTTATTAGGGAAATGTAGCGGGTTCACATTTGCTCTGGTTAGAATTTCGGTGAGATCTTCTTTGGATAGTTTTGTGGTTGCAAGGAGGACAATCTTTTCTCCCTTTCTCTGATCCGGAAGACAGGTCGCTGCAACCTCCAAGTCTTTTTGATTACAAGCATCAAGTATCTCTTCTTCGACATTCGTCAGACTAATCATTTCACCACCAATTTTGGCAAATCTGGAATAGCGGTCAACGATAGTCAGAAAGCCGTCCTCATCGAGGTGACCCTTGTCTCCTGTACGATACCATTTATAGTCATCAATTATCTCGATTACCTCCGCGGTCTTTTCTGGCATATTAAGATAACCCTTCATAATCTGCGGCCCGCCAATCAAAATTAGGCCGTCTTCACCAGTTTGCAGGGGGTCTAGCGAATCAGGATCAACGATTCTAAATTCAGTACCACTAAATGCGCGGCCGACCGTTCCTTGTCGATTTCGTAACTGTGTTTTTTCTGGATCTTCGCTAACGATATCGGGTAAATTGACCGATGCTCCCGGTGAAGTTTCAGTGGTACCGTAACCCTCATAAATAGGTTTGTCGAATTTCTCTTCAAAGACCTGTCTAACCTCTGATCTTAATTTTTCGGCCCCAGCTACAACCAGTCTTAGTGACTTCATCGAATCTACCGAGACTTTCTTGCTGATAGCATACATCCTTAGAAAAGTTGGCGTTCCTACCAGAATTGTGCCAGTGTACTTTTCAATACCGGAGGCTATAGTTGCGACATCTGTTGGGTCGGCATGACAAACGATAGGAATACCTTCGGACAAAGGCATTAATGTTGTTATTGCGAAACCAAAAGCATGGAAGGTAGGCAGTGTTGACATGACCACATCAGTGCTCATTGCGCCCAATTCAATGGCCGCTTGTTTGGCGTTGGCAGTAATATTCATGTGCGAAAGTTCAACTCCCTTGGGAGACCCTTCGCTTCCACTAGAAAACAAAATGGCCGCAGTATCTTGCATAGAGACTTCAGTAAAGTAGCGCTTCCTTAGAAAACTGGCAGGCATCAAAATTGCTTGCAGTAGCGTACCCAGTCTAACTATGGTAGAGATTTCCTCTTTAATGTCTTCTAAGAAAAGCAATTCAGTATCTGGGAAAAAAGAGGCAAGATCCATTCCCTTTTCATACATCTTATCTAAGAATCTACGTGAGGTGTATATATGTTTGACCTCAGCTTGCTTTACTGCAGACTGCAAAGCTTTTTTGCCCGAAGTGAAGTTAAGGTTAACTATCGTTTTACCTATAGAAAGGATGGCCATCGATGCAATTGCACCACCGCCACTACTCGGTAGCATAAGGCCGACATTTTGTTCTGGACTATATTGTTTTATTTTCTTGCCAAACAGTAAAACTCCTGTGAGAAACCTTTTGTGAGAAATTTCTATTCCCTCAATATCAGCTGCAGCAAATGCAGTACTTGATTCTTTTGCCTGTTTAAGCCAAGCGATATGAATAGGATCCAAGGTTAGAGGATAGGTCTGCCATTCTGCAAAAGTTGTCGGCGCTAAGGACATAAAATTTCTCCTAGTTACCCAACATCGCTTTCTTCAGATTTTTTTGGATTGGGTTGTCGGAAAGCCAGATTCCAAAAAAAGCCTTTTTAAATTCAATTCCAGGAATTGTGTCTATAAAAACTGAATTTTTCAATACATCTGTTCCTGTACCAGTTAGATATATAAATTCATAAACATCACCAGTGCTAACATCACTATTAAATGTTGAAGTAAGTTGATTGATCTCTTGCATAATCGGGCCTGTATTGTTGTCGGTTGATTTTTCTAGCCCTTCAATTAATGCATTTGTCATTGCATCTACCGTGACTAGAGAAGATGTCACGTCTATTCGAATAGCCATTGCTTCATTCTTGTTCATTATTTCTTCAGCATTACTGCTAGGAGATAAAAGGTAAAGACTGTTTTCGTAAACTTTCATAAACATCTTTACGCGAGAACCATGTCCATTGAGTGTCAGTTTTGTCTCTTGATATTCCATTGCCTCTGGAACTTCAACAGCTGCATTGATTGATAATGACAGTGAACTACCTAAAAGTATTAACAATAATGCGCTAGGTTTTAGATATTTACTTTTCATGGTATTTGCTCCACACAAAACTTGAGTATAACTGAGTTATTGATTAATTTCAAAAAAAGAAAAACCTTGCAAAAAAAAGGTTAACTGATTCACTATCTATTTATAATAATAGCTTTTAAATAACTCAAGAGATGCTATGAACCCACTAACTTCGATTAAAGGTACTATTACACTCGGTTTTATCCTTGCAATACTTGCAGCAGCTTTCGTTTTGCCATCAGCAGGTGGCTTTAATATGGCTGAGTTTGTTGTTTGGCTACATGTTATATTTGGTATTACATGGATTGGTCTGCTTTATTACTTTAATTTCGTTCAGGTGCCTGCTATGGGAGAGGCTTTAGCAGACGAGAGTGGTCCGGGTCCGGCTGCGATCGGCAAGTATATTGCTCCACGGGCACTGCTTTGGTTTCGTATGTCTGCCGCTATGACTTGGCTAACAGGTGCAATAGCGCTCGAAGGTGCGCCGGGAGGATACGTTAAGGCGTTTACTTTTCAACAGGGTTATGAAATGATAGGTCTTGGTGCTTGGCTGGGAACTATTATGCTTTTTAATGTATGGGTAATAATCTGGCCAAACCAAAAGAAAATCCTGGGTATGGTTGAGGCAAGCGCTGAGGCAATTGCTAAGGCTAAAACCAATGCAGCCATGGCATCTCGCACGAATGTTGCACTATCTGTGCCAATGCTATTGTGTATGACTGGCTTTGCTCATGGAAACTTGTTTTAATTAGTAAAATCGCAAATCTATAAAAAAACCGATCTAAGATCGGTTTTTTTATTCCAAATAACTAGCTAAAAACAGAAAAATACAACAAAACCTCAAAAAAAAGACAAATAGCCCTTTTTATTATAGAAAATTATCCTAAATATAGATTTAATACATTAAAAAAGTAAATATAGTGTTAAGCTGAAATTCAATGTTTTAGAGGTATAAATACCATTTGGCAGATAATTTGTTGAAAAAAATCAACTATTTGTCATATTTTTTCAAAAAAAGATTGACATCGTCACAGAACATGATTATTATGTTCCTATTGTTGCTTACCATGAGTGGGTGGCAAAAGGGTGTCGGGGAATACCTTGGCAATTTAACTATTCTTTTAGAAGGAGAATAAAATGAAAAAACTAATCGCACTTTTTGCAGCGACGACAATGGCTTCTTCGGCAGCTATTGCTGGTGTTGCTCTTAGCGGTTCGGCATCTGTTTCATATGATGACAACGGTACAAGTGCCTCATCTACGTCTTATGACGCAGATATGACGGTTACTGGTACGTCTGGTGCTACGACATTGACTGCATCATATGACATGGAGGGATCTACATTAACGACTACAGCTGTTGACATGGCGACTACAATTGGCCCTGTAACTGTGGCTGCTGATATGTTCAACGTTGATGAGTCTAACTTAGACGATGGCGATGGTGACTATCTAGGTTCAAAAGAGCCTGATGATAGAGGCGTAACTGTGAGCATAGATGCTCCTGTAGGTGACGCTACTATTGGTCTAGATAACTCTGGTGATGTAACTCTATCTGGAACATGGGCAGGCGTAACTGTCTCTCATACTTCTAAGACAGGTGCAGACAGTACTACTGGTTCTGCTAGCATCGCTGGTATGGATATCAGCATCACTAACGACGGTGGCTCAACTACTTGGTCTCTCGGTACTACAGTCAGTGGTGTAGCGTTAACACTTGACAGTGAGAATGATGTTACTGGTACATTTGGTCTAGCAGGTAATACTATGACTGTTACACACGTCGGCGCTAGAGCTACAGTTGCTGCTACAGCTTCTAAGTATTCAAAAGCTTCAGCTGCTGCTTACTCAACAGTTGCTATATCACGTGACTTAACGTCAGGTGCTACATTGTCAGCTACGTACAGTACGTTAGATGAATCACTTACACTTAAGGCTGCTGTTACTTTCTAAACTCGTTTAGATTTTAGCGGTTGACTTATCAGTAAGTTGACACATTAAGAAACCCCAGGCTATGTTCTGGGGTTTTTTTATGTCAGAGAGAAAATTGATTAAAATATAGCATTAATTACATCAACTGTATAACAATGTTTGTTCGTCTTGATAATCGTGCAACAATAAAAGTATCTGGTAGGGATGCTGAAAATTTTCTTCAATCCCAACTCAGTAATGATATTAGTAAGCTTGATAATTCCAGCATTCAACTTACCGCTTATTGTCAGCATCAAGGAAAAATTCTCGCATTGTTTTGGTTGTTTCGTAATAAAGATGGTTTTTATTTATCTTTTCCTTTGGATTTACTGAATTCAATTATGAGTCGCTTACAGATGTTCATATTAAGATCAGATGTCTTAATTGAAAATGTTACTGATAAATATATACAAGTTGGCCTAATTGATGAAAAGAGAACAAGTACTTATAAGATAAATGAAAGGTTATCTTTAATGCTTGTCGATTCAAAGAACACGGAAGAATTTACTTTCAGTTCTCAAGAGCAATGGGGCAAAGCTTGTATAGATTCATTGATTCCAGAAGTAAGTTCTAAAACTACTGAAAAATTCGTACCTCAGATGTTAAATTTGGATATAAATGAGTTAGGTGTGAGTTTTACTAAAGGTTGTTATCCTGGTCAAGAGATAGTCGCAAGAATTCACTATTTAGGAAAGGCAAAACGGAGGCTTTTTGTTTTTAAATCTAATTCAGAGATTCAAGATGGCGATAATCTTTTTTGCCCTTCTTCAAAGTCACCAAAAGCTAGTGGCAGTGTGGTTTTTCAGGTAAAATTCAGCGGTGATTATTTTTGCTTGGCAACTTTGGAAGTGGCGTACAAAGATGATCAAATATATCTAAATAATAAACATGGACCAACTCTAGAAATATTAAACAATGAATAAAATTATAACGATACTAA
>CAZSHL010000042.1:0-10093 GCA_964606585.1 uncultured Piscirickettsiaceae bacterium | reverse complement strand
CATTAGGGTTGCTGACAAAAAATCTTGCTCCCTGCAAATCTTCAAGGTAGTCTACTGTGGAGCCTGAAAGATATTGATAGCTCATAGGATCAACAACAAGCTGTACTCCATTTTTGCGGACGCTACTATCCCCTTCATTTACGGTTTCATCAAACGTAAATCCATATGAAAAACCTGAACACCCGCCTCCCGTAATGTAGACCCTTAGTCTGAGATTTGGGTTTTTTTCTTCGCTAATTAGCTGCGCAACCTTGGTTGCGGCGTTTTCACTAAGGATAATATCAGCTTCTTCTAAAATTTCTTCAGTTTCCATACTCTTTACGGCAACAAGCCTATTTGTGTTAAACCTGTGCTTTCATTAATTCCAAAAATTAGGTTCATATTCTGTATTGCTTGCCCAGCGGCGCCTTTAACTAGATTGTCAATCACTGACATAATAACTAGTTTATTGCTATGTCCAACATATTGTATTGCAATTTGGCAATAATTAGACGACTTAACTGAGCGTGTTTCTGGATATAAGCCTTCAGGGAGTATTTTAACAAATTCTTCGTTTTTATAGGCTTTTTCGAAATAAGGTCTTACGTTTTTTGTCGCATCTAGCAAGTCGACATAAATTGTTGCTTCAATGCCACGAATCATTGGTACAAGATGAGGAATAAAGGTTAAGCCAACACCCTTGTTGCACAGTAGCTCTAACTCTTGTTTTATTTCCGGGAAGTGACGATGACCACTGACTCCGTATGGCTTGAACGATTCAGAGGCTTCACTTAGTAGCATAGCTTGAGACGCACCTCTTCCAGCGCCACTAACCCCTGATTTGCAATCAGCAATTATATTTAAACAGTCAATTAAATTGTTTTCTAATAAAGGCTTTAAGGCTAATATTACGGCTGTTGGGTAACAGCCAGGATTGGCAATTAACTGAGCGTTCTTAATATCATCTCTTCTTACTTCGGTTTGACCATACACAGCTTTATTGAGTAAATCGGGCTGTGTATGATCCATGTTGTACCACTTAGACCAAATGGAGGGGTCTTTGATTCTAAAGTCGGCGCCTAGATCAATAACTTTTATGCCTTTATTTAAATATGCTTCGGCAGACTCCATTGCTACACCATGCGGGGTTGCAAAAAATACAACATCGCATTTGCTTAACGCCTCTATTTTGGGTGTTGAAAAAGTTAAGTTTGATATTCCGATAAGACTTGGAAATACCTCCCCAACTTTTTTGCCATGAAGGCTTCTGGAGCAGATTTCAACGATTTCAGCCTGTGGATGCTGATGTAATATTCGTAAAACCTCGATGCCAGTGTAGCCCGAGCCGCCAATAATGCCTACTTTAATTTTCATAAATGTTTTTCTCCTAGCATTTTTTCAAGGTAGTGAATATTTACTCCGCCTTTGTTAAAAATAGCGTCTGCCATAATGTCTCTTTGCAAAGGCATATTAGTTTTGATGCCGTCGATAACCATCTCATTTAATGCATTTCGCATTTTGGTAATAGCCTTGGAACGGCTATCAGCAAAAGTAATAATTTTTCCAATCATAGAATCATAATAAGGCGGAACAGTATAGCCGTTATATATATGCGAATCAACCCTAACACCAAGCCCCCCTGCAGCATGATATTGAGTAATCTTTCCAGGAGAGGGCATGAAATTATTAGGATCTTCTGCGTTGATTCTGCACTCAATTGCATGCCCTAGTATTTGAATATCTTTTTGTTTATATGACAATGGCTCTCCTCCAGCAATCAAGATTTGTTGTTGAACAATATCAACACCAGTAATCATTTCCGTAACTGGATGTTCAACTTGAACGCGAGTGTTCATTTCAATAAAGTAAAACTCCCCTTTTTCAAAAAGAAATTCAAATGTGCCGGCACCACGATAATTAATCTGCTTGCAAGCTTTTGCGCAGATGCTGCCAATTTTGTTTCGAAGTTCTAGGCTGATATCTGGAGCTGGCGCCTCTTCAACAACTTTTTGATGGCGTCTTTGCATTGAACAGTCTCGCTCACCTAGGTGTATGGCGTTTCCATGTTGATCAGCAAGAACCTGAATTTCAATATGTCTGGGCGTGGTTAAAAATTTTTCCATATAGACTTCATCATTACCAAAAAAGCTTAGAGCTTCTGTTTTGGTAAGCGTGATTGCATTGGCTAGGTCTTTTTCAGATGCTACAACGCGCATACCACGACCACCCCCACCGCCAGATGCCTTGATAATAATTGGAAAGCCTATAGATTTGGCAAGCTTTAGGTTGTTTTTTTCATCGCTATCTAGCGCACCATTTGACCCTGGGACGCAGGGCACTCCAGAGTTTTGCATTGCTTGGATAGCAGCTACCTTGTCGCCCATTATGCGGATGTTTTCCGCCTTTGGTCCAATAAAAGTAAAGCCGCTTTCTTCAACTTGTTCAGCAAAGTCTGCGTTTTCAGAAAGAAATCCATATCCGGGATGAATTGCATCTGCATGTGTTATTTCTGCTGCACTAATGATTGAAGGTATATTTAAATAACTCTCTAAAGAATTGGGTGGTCCAATACAAACAGCTTCATCTGCAAGACGAACATGCTTGAGGTCTTTATCAGCACTAGAATATATAGCGACAGTTTTTATGCCAAGCTCTTTGCATGCGCGCAGAACACGCAGTGCGATTTCGCCACGATTGGCAATTAGTATTTTTTTTATGGAGCTCATTCTATTACTATAAGCGTTTGCCCAAACTCTACCGCTTCAGCATCATTGACAAGAATCGCAACAACAGTACCGGATTGATCTGCTTCAATTTGATTCATGATTTTCATTGCTTCAATAATTCCAACAGTCTCACCTTGGTTGACATGCTGACCAATAGCAACAAAGGGCTTTGCATTAGGTGATGGTGCGGAGTAGAAAGTTCCAACCATTGGTGACAAAATCGGGTGTCCCTTAATATCTAGTTTAGTTAAGTCAGCGGGTTGTTTTGCAGGCGCTGACGTACCACCCAGTGCTGCTGGTGATTGGTGCAAAACTTGTGGTGCTGCATGAATATGAGAGCTTCCAAATCGAGAAATTTTTACAGACTCTTCTCCCTCTTTAATTTCAATTTCAGCCATACCTGACTGTTCTAAAAGTTCCATTAATTTTTTTACTTTACGTATATCCATTACGCCCCCATTTTAAGCTTGTCATTGTTAGTCGCAGCAGACTACTTCTAGCTACATAGTAAGTAGAATTTTAACATCTATTTAGCTAAATATAACAACTATTGTCTACATGTTCAATGCAGAAGGGGGCTGATTGTTTTTAAAGTTCTTCCAGTATTTTTAAAAGATTTTCAAAGCTTTTTTCTCCAATCAGTCTGTAAGATCTTAGCTCTTTACCATTCTGAAAAAATAAAAGGGCTGGCGGTCCTACAACACCAAATTTTGCCAATAGAGCTCGATTGGTAGCATTATTTTCTGTGACATCAATTTGCACAGTGGTTGTCTTTGTCAACCCTTCAATGACTTGTGAGTTAGCAAGTACAGTTCTGTCTAATTTTTTGCATGAAGTACACCAGTCTGCATAATATTTAAGAGCTAAAATTTCTTTGTTATTAATTGTATTCGCAATAGCTAGGTCGAGCTGTCCTTCTGATCCAATAGTTTGAAACTGAACGTTCTCAATAGTTTTCTCATAGCTGTCCAAACTAAAGCTTGTCAAGTGCTCACGAATATCATTACCACCTCTTGCTACTAGTGTCCAGAGAAAAATACTATAGACGAAAAACACCAAGCCGACTGCTTTGAAAAGTACAGGCCACAATTGTTTAGTCGTTTTTAGCGGTCGAAAGACCCCTAAAATTATTGGAGCTATAGTAAATAATCCCGCCCAAAGAATAAGAGAGAAAAGTGGCGGTAGTACGCGATCAAGCAGATAAAATGCAATCGCAATCATAATAAAGCCAAAGGTGTGCTTAATCGTTTCCATCCACGGTCCTGGTTTAGGCATAACATTGGCGCCCATCCCACAAACTATGAGTATTGGTATACCCATGCCTAGACCCATTGCAAAAAGACTAATGCCGCCTTTTATAGCGCTACCTCCTGCAATAACGTAGCTCAAAGCGGTAGCAAGAAAAGGCGTTACACAGGGTCCAACAATTAAAGCAGACAAAAACCCCATTGCAGCAACACCCAAAAACAAGCCGCCTTCTTGCTGGCTACTTAATTGGTTAATTTTATTGTGAAGCTTGCTGGGCAGCTGAATATCATAGAAGCCAAACATTGAAAAAGCAAAAAGAATAAAAATAAGACTGAATACAAACAAAATCCAGGGCGTCTGCATAAGTGACTGCAAATTAACGCCTGCGCCAAAATAGCCTGCGCTAGCACCCATCAAACCATAAGCAAATGACATGGAAACAACAAAAGTGAGTGACATAGCAATTGCTCTTGCTTTGGTAGGGATTTGTTTTTGACCAATAATAATGCCTGATAATATTGGTATCATTGGGTACACACAAGGCGTCCAAGATAGCGCTAAACCTGCTAGCAAGGCCCCCAAGAACAGAGTTAACCCTCCTTGTTGAAACAACTCGTTAACCTTTACTTCCTCAGTGCTTAACAATGTTGGTTGGTCTGACGCGGCATATGTTGTCATTGCATCAGAAATTTTTACTTTAAGTTTTTCTAGGGGGTAGCAAACACCGCCAGTCCAGCAACCTTGGTAGCCAATAAATAAAGTTAAATTTTCTATTCCAGTATTTTTAAGGGCAAGTAGAATTTCAATTGGTTTTTCGTAAACCTCAACCTGTCCAAAAAACTCATCATTTTTTGTGGTTGAGTCAGGATAGTTTATATTGTCAATAGATCTACCTTCTACTGTAAATGAAAGTTTGTCTTTATAGAGGTAGTAACCATCGGCAACTAGCCATCTTACACTGAGTGTTGTTTCGTTAACTGGAACGACGCTCAATTGGAAGGCTTCATCAGCCTTGAGAGGTTGTAAATTATTTATGAGACTGTTTGTGTTTGCACTAGATCCAGTTGAAAAAAAGCTTTTTTCAAAAGACTCATGCGAGGCTGCTAAGGAAAAATTAGCTATTAGGGCAATGCTCCAAAAAAGCAGGAATAAAAAAGAAAAACGCTTCATAAAAGCCTCTATGGTATAGACGAAAGAATTATACCTTGCCTGGCTACTTACTGCTTTTCTCTTAAATTGTGATTGCTTAAATTAATTCCGCTTCTTCTAGAACAGATCTAGCAATTCTGAAACACTCAACACCCTGAGGCACTCCACAATAGATGGCTATCACATGCAGTATAGATTTAATTTCTTCTTTGCTTACGCCATTTCTGATGGCGCCTTTGCAGTGAATTTCCCACTCATCCATTTTGCCAAGAGCTGCAATCATAGTCAGGTTCATCATTGACCTAGTTTTTTCATCAATCGTTGCATCACCCCAACCAAATCCCCAACACCACTCTGTCATCTGTTCTTGGAAGTCTCGGTTAAAGTCATCAGCGGACTCTAAATTTTTGTTGACATAATCATTACCTAGTGTTGATCTGCGTTTAGAAAGGCCTAATTCAAATAATTTTTTATCCATAATATTTCTCCTTAAGAAAGGTTAATTAGCGAATAACAAACGGATTTTCCATCGGTTCTGTAGAGGTATTAATCCATGTAGTTTTTGTTCTTGTATAGTCATAAATAGCATCCATTCCTGCTTCGCGACTTCCACCACTAAGCTTAAAACCACCAAAAGGGGAGACTGGAGATATCGCGCGATACGTATTAATCCACACAATGCCAGAGTGTATTTTTTGGCTCACTCGATGGCCCCTTGCAAGGTTTTCAGTAAACACACCTGCGCCTAAACCAAACTCTGTGTCATTTGCCATGTGGATTGCCTCATCTTCGTGTTCGAATGAAATTGCGCTAATTACAGGAGCAAAGAGCTCATTTTTTACTGAGTCTATATTTTGATGAGGACATGACAACAAGGTGGGTTCAAAATACCAGCCTTCATCAAGATTTTTAGGTCTGCCACCGCCAAATATCAGTTTAGCTCCTTGTTCAAGGGATTTGGCAATCACATTTTCGGTTCGATCAATCTGAGTAATGGTGGCAAGTGGACCAACCTGAGTTTTGTTATCAAGGGGGTTGCCAATGACAATATTTTTAGCCCGTTCTTTGAGCGTATCTATTACTTTATTATAAATTGGTTTTTGAATAAGTACGCGCGTGCCTGCAACGCAGCTTTGACCTGAGGCTCCAAAATTTCCTGCAATTATGCCGTTAATTGCTCCCTCAAAGTCACAGTCATCAAAAACTATGATTGGTGATTTGCCTCCTAGCTCAAGGCTAACATGTGCAAAATTTTCAGCGGTGTTTTTTACAATCTGTTTGGCAACAACACTGCCACCTGTAAAGGCCACTCTTGCTACTTTAGAGTGTGTCGTAATGATACGGCCACAAGGTTCACCGAAGCCAGTAATAATATTAACTACACCAGGCGGAAAACCAGCTTTGTCAACTAATTCAGCAAGCTTAAAGAGTGCAGCTGGAGCTTGTTCTGAAGCTTTTACCACTATGGTATTACCTGCTGCCAATGCAGGCGCAATTTTCGTTGCGGATAAGAAAAGTTGAGCGTTCCATGGAACGATTGCTACTACTACTCCTATAGGTTCTCTAGTCGTAAAGACCCGCATATTTGCTTTGTCTATAGGCATAACTTCACCCTGAATTTTGTCAGCAAGACCAGCATAATAATAGTAATAATCTGCTACATACTTTGTTTGACTTCTAGTTTCTTTTGACAACTTGCCACTATCGGTTGTCTCTAAATCGCCAATTTCATCAGAATTTTGACTAATCAAATCACCCAGTTTATGTATTATTTTCCCTCTTTCAGTTGGGGTGTATTTTGACCATGGTCCTTCATAGAGTGCTTGATGCGCAGATTCAATGGCAAGATTTGATTCTTCTTCATTTGCAGCTGGAAATATCGCCCATGGCTGGCCATTTGCTGGGTTAATGGTTTCAAAGTGGTTTATTCCCTCTCTGAATTCACCATTAATGTAGTGTTTATATTGTTTCATATCAATTTTCTATTTTAAGCAAATGCTGGCATAACTTTATCGATAAATAGAAGCAATGATTTTTTCTTATTTTCAAAGCTCATGCAGTTATCTGTCCAAAAGCTGTACTCATCATAGCCTAGTTTTTCACAAAGCCTGATACGTTCAATAACATTTTCTGGAGTTCCAATAATGCTGTTTTTACGCATATTTTCAGGTGAATACATTTCAATTT
Organism: uncultured Piscirickettsiaceae bacterium; assembly: GCA_964606585.1. Classification (GTDB taxonomy): domain Bacteria; phylum Pseudomonadota; class Gammaproteobacteria; order PS1; family Pseudothioglobaceae; genus Pseudothioglobus. The sequence goes on along the minus strand of CAZSHL010000042.1, from coordinate 2,804 downwards.
CCATCATTTCTTCTTCGCTAAGTTTTTTGATTAAGCCCTGTTCGATTGGCCGCTCATTTTTATACCAGGCCCCAAAGTAACAATAAAAGCGAGAAATATCTTTCGCTGCCTGAACTATTTCTTCTTCAGTTTCACCAACAAAAGTATGGCGCAAGACCATTATTTTTGGTCTAGGCGTTTGTTTGAATGATTTACAAGCAGTGTTAAATTTCTCCATCAAGGATATGACCTCTTCATCTCCCAACCAAAGCGGTGTCACTTGGACATTGCAACCATTTTCTAAGGCAAAGTCATGAGAATTTTGATGCCTTGCAGCTATCCAGATTGGAGGGTGCGGGTCTTGGTATGGTTTAGGCGAGCTGGTGGTTTTAGGAAAGGACCAGTGCTCACTTTTTCCCTCGTAGTCGCCTTGCCATAACGCCTTTATTGCTGGAACGATCTCACGCATTACTCCGCCAGCTGAAAATGCATCAATGCCGTCTGCAAGACGGTCGTATTCAAATGAATATGCACCACGAGCAATTCCAAGTTGTAGGCGTCCATTGCAGATAATGTCTGTTATAGCTGCTTCTTCAGCTAGTTTGATTGGATGCCAAAAAGGTGCGACAATAGTTGCAGTACCTAGCTTAACATTTTTAGTTCTTCTAGCTAGATCGGCAATTGTGATAAAAGGGTTTGGGGCAATAGTAAAGTTCATGCCGTGATGCTCGCCTGTCCAAATAGTTTTAAACCCACCCTGATCAGCAATTTCACAGAGCTCTATATATTCCTCATAAAGTCGTTTTTGAGACTGACTTTCGTCAAGCCGCTCCATATGTATAAAAAAAGAAAATTCCATATTTTTCCCCTATAACTTTGATGTTGTTTTTGTCACAGCTTCTACTTTACCATCACTCTCTTTGCCTACATAAATACCAAAAGCATTTAATTTTCTTTCAGTTATATAGCGCCTTAACATTATTCTACTAGCATCATCTTCAAGGCGATCAAAGGGAATTGAATTGAAGTCATAAAACCGACCTTTCTTTGCAATATTGTCATTATCAATCTGGGCACGATAGTAGATAAAGCTCGTTTTATTATCGCTACTTTCAAAGACTGAAAATAGGTAATGCTCAGTAGCCAATACATTCATTTTTTTGAGTTTTCCAAGCAAACTATTTTTGTCATCAAATGTTCCCAGCCTTGAAGCAGCTGGGAAGTGAAGCGTCTTGCTCGACTGATCCTCAATCAAGAGTAACTTTTTCCGGCATTCGATTAATGCGCCGACAACCACCTTTGTGGCTTCATTTTCCATGGCAAGCAGCATTTTTTGTTCTAGATTAAGGTTTACATAATTGCCTCGTAAGTAAACCAGCGGCGTTTTTGTAGTATTTTCAAAGGCAAGTACGCGTCCAAGTAGAATGACATGATCCCCGCCATCTATAACGTTATCTGTTGCACAATCGAACCATGCAGCTACATTTGCAATAATTGGGCTGCCAGTCACACTAGAGGTCCAATCAATTTGCTCAAAGCGATTTTCAACATGTGTAGCAAAAGTAGTGGATATTTGGTCTTGGCTTTCTGAGAGTACATTAACAGCAAAGCTTTCCCCTTGTGAGAAAAAACCTATGTTGAAAGATGCTTTGTCAATGCAAACCAGAATTAGTTTTGGCTTGAGTGAAACCGACGTAAAAGAGTTGGCCGTAAAGCCCAACGGCATGTTGTTTTTATCAAGAGTCGTAACGACAGTTACTCCTGTTGGGAATGTGCCAAGCGCATTACGAAAAGCTTGCATAAAGTCATTATTTGCCATGTTTTTTCAAATTATATTTCTGAGGTAATTTTCAATAATCGGATTTACTTTTTTTGCCGCAATATAGGGCAGCATATGAGCTTCATCTTCAACAGAAGAAAATTCACTTTGTCGAGTTAGCTCAGCCATTCGTCTCGACATTTCAGGAGTAGAGTTAGGGTCATCATCGCCTGTTAAGTATAGAACAGGACAACTTAAATTCGAAAGCTTATTTAAAAAAACTTTATCAGAAAGAGCAAAGAGCCGGTAGGTCAATCCGTACCCCTGGGGGTTAGAGCTCTCTAGCCATTTTTTAACTTTAGCTATCTTTCCCTTTTCTTCATTGTCTTTGTTCTTGCTAAACCAGCGATTTAATGTATGCTCTACATTGGTTATTTTCTTATTTTTTAAAACTTGGTTGGCTCTTTCTAGAGCTTCCAGTTGGGACTCAGTGCTTCTGTTAAAAACCATGCTTATTGGCACTAATGCTTTGACTTTATGTGGGTATTTGAGTGTAAATGCTACGCTAATTATTGCGCCCATTGAATGACCAATAAGGGCAAAAGAAGAAATGCCAAGAAATGTGACTAGTTCATTAAGCTGCTCAATGTAATGATCTAGAGAGACATCGTTTGGAGGCAAGGGGCTTTTGCCATGGCCGAGAAGGTCATAAGTGACCACTTGAAATCTATCAGAGAAGAAATTAATTTGTGGCTTCCATATGTTGCCAACCATGCCGAGCCCATGAATAAAAACTATAGTTTTGGATTTACTTTCAGAACATGAGTATGCTGTGCCGTCTTTTGTATAAAAGGGAGTCAGAGTTTCAAAATTTTGGTTTGTCAAGTCACTCACTCAATCGTCCTTGCAATGCAGCCCAAGTGGAAAAAATACAATGTATTATTAATGCATAGTTCAAAAATGATTCTACTAAGAAAAAACTAGTATCAATATTTAAATTTTGATATAAATTTATTTTTCAATTTATTTCATATGAGGCTATGGGTTTTGGGTTATATAAATCCGC
>CAZSHL010000041.1:0-10176 GCA_964606585.1 uncultured Piscirickettsiaceae bacterium | reverse complement strand
ACCATTTAAGCGCAAATGTCTCGTAAGAGCTCTAGTGTCAATATCTGAAATAGCCACAATATTGTTGTTTAATAAATAATCCTTAAGGCTCATTTCTGAACGCCAATTACTAAGCGTAATTGGTAAATCTCGTATGATTAATCCAGCAGCATAGACTTGTGAAGATTCCTCATCTACACTATTTGTTCCTGTATTGCCAATATGGGTATAAGTAAGAGCTACTATTTGTTTAGAATAAGAAGGGTCTGTGAGTATTTCTTGGTAGCCCGTCATGGCTGTATTAAAGACTACTTCGCCTACCGTTTCACCATTAGAACCTATTGATTGACCCCAAAAAAGCTGACCTTCTTCAAGTGCTAATAATGAGGTTTGGGGAAAAACAATACTCCTGTATAGCCGAAAAAACTTTGCAAATTTTACCATGCGTTTACTTTTTATTTGAATTCAATTTTGCTATCCAAGCTATAATTATTCAATTAAAAAATAAATTATAAAATGATGAGGATAATTGTAAACGGTGAACGATTTGAATTACCAAGTAAACTAAATATTGAAGAGCTCATTGCCTATTTGGGGTTTCAAAATAAACGGATAGCGCTTGAGGTCAATAAGACCATCATTCCAAAATCAAGTCACGCCAATTATATTCTCTCTGAAAATGACAAGGTTGAAGTTATCAATGCAGTTGGAGGTGGATAATATAAAAACTAACTTTTTGTATGATTAAATCATCCATTCCTGAGGCACTTCTTTTGCAGGTAAGGGTGGTACACTGAATTGTTGTAGCACACCTGAATCTAACTTTATTTCAACATCAACACTTTTACTTTCTCGACCTTGAGAATATCTTGCCAAAATTCTTGCAGCCATCCTAAGGTCTTTTTGGTTAGGTTTTCCATCAATTAAAGCCAATGGGCCATTACAACTGGTAGGATATAAATTGGTATATTGATTCCTATATCCCTCTAAAAATTTCACCTCACCCTCTTCACGAGCAATAATCATTTTATACCTTGCATTTGGCCGGATGTGACGCCCAACTTTTAACATCATTAAGTCGTCTAACTCATAGTCTCTGTTTCCTCTAGATTGCCACATATCAACCAACTTGTCAGAATACTGCTTGTCTGTCAAGAAGCAACAACCACCTGCCGGAGTGGCATAATCATCAAAACCAAATTTTTTTGCTAAAGCCATTTGAGGTTTTCTGTTTCTGCCTGAAAAATTCAGCAACTTTTCACGATCAACCCAGCCTTCAATTTCGGGTTTAGTTGGTTCTAAATGCTTGGCACACAATGGACGCAACAATAAATCATCAGCACCCGAATCTTTTTGAACCATGGGCATAGTTTCTTTACGCTGAGACATCGGTCTCTGACCTATCACTTCTCCAGTGATAATAAAGTCAAAATCATTATCTAACATCCACTCCTTCGCTTTTTTCACCATAAAGCCTTTGCAATCTAAACAAGGATTCATGTTTTTACCGTAACCATATTTTGGATTTAACAAGACATCCCTGTATTCTTCTATCACATCAATAATATGTAACTTAACATTCAACTGTTCCGCGACCCATAACGCGTTATTTCTCTTGGGTTTGTCCTCTTTGTGTTTACGTATAGCATGAGTATGCCCTTCAACACAAAAGCCTGTAAAAAAATTAATACCCTCAACATGAATCCCTTGATCTATTAACAATTTAGTACTCAATAATGAATCAAGTCCACCGGAAATTAGTGAAACTGCCTTGACTGATTTTCTTTTTTCTTTAGTCATAATGATTTACCAATACTTTCTACTTTTTTTACCACTTACTAAACACCATTCGTCTTTCTGTAAAACTACAAAATGATCACAATATTGCATATAGCAATTTAATATTTTTTCACACTGATCTTTTAAAATACCTGACAAAATTAATGAACCATTAATCTTTAATAATTTAATAAATATAGGCGCTAGTTCTATTAATGGGCTTGCAAGGATATTTGCTACTATAAGATCATACTCCTTATTATGTGAAGTGTTAATTGAACTCTTGGTACTGACCATGCTTGTACAATTATTATTTTTTATATTTTTCTTTGTAGCTATCATTGCCTGAGGATCGTTATCAATAGCAAGCACACTTTTTGCGCCGAGCTTTGCAGCGGCTATAGCTAAAATACCTGTACCTGAACCAAAATCAATAACTTGCATATCTTTGGGCGGATTATTACTTAAATACTCCAGACATAATTGGGTAGTTTGATGTGTGCCTGTTCCAAAGGCAAGACCAGGTTCCATATTTATAACAACTGCACCATCAGGCGGGTTAATTTTACTTTTCCAAGAAGGACAAACCCAAAGTTTTTTACCGAATTTCATTGTCTGATAATCTTTTTGATATTCCTTTTCCCAAATTTGTTCCTTAATAGTTTTATATTCTAAAGTTTCTATATCACATAGCTCTTTTAACAAAGACTCAACATAGTTCTTATTTATATTTGGAGTAAACAAAGCATTTACAACTACATTTCTCCATAGAGGAGTTTTGCCAACTGGAGGCTCATAAATCGGTTCATCATAAGCATCTATATAGCTAAGCGATAAACAACCCAGTCCTGTTAATACTTCTGAGACGAAATCTATCTTGTTTTGATCCGTTTGAAGAGACAGCTGAATCCATTCCATAATACTAAAATTATACCTTTGGTTATATTTTCGATTATTTAGGTGATTGTAATTATCTTTATTTAGTTGTATTATTCACTGAAAACCTATTTTTTATTATGAATACTGTTAATTTTAAAGTTATTATTTGTTTAATTTTGAGCGTAGCTTTTCTATCAGCTTGTACGCCAAGTTCAACAGATATATCTTTATATACTACTGATGTGGAGCTCGCACTGGAAGGTGAAGTTATCGAAGTTCCCATTAAAGCTACATTCTCTCTTTTTGGTGAAGATGAGGCTGGCGACCTAGATAAGGCAATAGTAATTTCGAAAAAATATTTAGCTCCCGACTCTGTTTTTTCTCAGTCATCAGGAGATTGGGGTGATAAGCTCGTTATCGAAACAACTATCCCATTAGGTATAAATGAAAGCTTAAATAACTATTTAAATTCAAATAAACGTATTGTAGTCTTACTTGTTGAAAGAGTTGAGGAATATCAAGAAATTAATGTTAGTATTAGAACAACAGAATTGGCAACTGCTCTAGATAGCGAATTAAGCGAGATTAATTTCATGCTAGGTTTTTCACTTCCTGCAGACGATACAAATTTTAGAATTATAAGTGACAGTAGAAGTGAAATTCAAGTGGGTGCAACTGCAGTTTTTGTCTCTGAAAAGCCTTATCTATACTTCTCTAAAACCTTAGAGAGAAGAGATGAAGCTGAAATAGTATTTAAGGGTGGTACAGATAGTGTTTATAGTGAAATTGAGCCGGTAATTTATTTCGCTGACCAATTCTAAATTAAATCCTTTACTGAATCTAAGGCTTTAGCTAATTTCTCTGGCTGCGAACCACCGCCAAGAGCCATATCTGGCCTTCCACCTCCCTTGCCACCAATTTGACTAGCAACATGGTTTAACAAATCACCAGCTTTATATTTATCTGTGAGATCTTTGGTAACACCAACCACCAAGGAAACCTTCTTCTCATCTATAACTGCCAGAACTATCACAGCAGAACCTAGCTTATCTTTCATTTTATCGGCAAGTGCACGGAGATCCTTTGCTCCTATCCCATTGACTTCAGCTGCTAGAAGTTTTATATCGTTTATCTCAATCACTTGGCCTAATAATTCATCGCCTTGATTGCTTGCCAATTCTTTTTGATAAGAACTAATCTGTTTTTCAAGGTTTTTTTGGTTCTGAATTAATTGATTTGCCTTTTCCAGTGCTAATGCGTTATTGGATTTAAATAGACTAGCAATCTTCTCCAGACTATTTTCAGTTTGCTTGTCTAACTCATAAGCAGTAATTCCAGTAACAGCTTCAATGCGTCTAACTCCTGCTGATATACCATTCTCTGAAGTAATCTTGAACCTTCCGATATCTCCAAGTCGATTAACATGAGTGCCTCCACAAAGCTCTATTGAAAAGTTATCATCACCCATCGTAAGCACTCGTACTAACTCGCCATACTTTTCTCCAAAAATAGACATTGCACCTTTCTTCTTCGCGGATTTAATATCAGTTTCCTCAATTCTTACTTTTGAATTACCCAATATTTGCAAATTAACTATCTCTTCCACCTTGTCTAAATCCAATTTAGTGACGGCCTCATCATGAGAAAAATCAAAGCGTAACTTATCAGCTTCTACCAAAGACCCTCTTTGCTCAACACTTTCACCAAGAATTTGTCTTAAGGCTTCATGTAACAGATGGGTTGCTGAATGGTTATTCATGATTCTCTTGCGTCTTTGCTGATTAACCTTTGACTCAACAATATCGCCGACCTGAAGTCTTCCAGAGTTTAATCTTCCAAAATGTTCAAAAGCCTCAGAGGGTTGCTTTTGGGTATCAAAAACTTCAAATTGCATACCTAGATTCTGAAAAATACCGCTATCACCAACTTGTCCACCTGATTCTGCATAAAAACTGGTTTGGTCTAAGACAACTACGGCTTCATCATCCTTATTAATAGAATCAACTGACTGGCCATCTTTAATAATTGCAACCACAGATGCATCACTTTCCAAACAATCATATCCCAGAAAATTTGTTGCATTTTCAATAATTACGGAAGATTTTTTAGATTCAAAGTCACCAGCTTTGCGTGCTCTTTCTTTTTGTTCATTCATTTCAAATTCAAAACCATTCATATCAACATTGAGGCCTCTTTCTCTAGCAACATCGGCAGTTAAATCAACTGGAAAACCATAGGTATCATAAAGCTTAAATACTATATTTCCATCAATTACATTACCGCTAACATTCTTAATTGCCTCCTCTAATATACCCATACCAAGGTCAAGTGTTTGTATAAAACGACTCTCCTCTTTTTCAAGTACCTTTTCAATTTGGGAAACATTACTGTAAAGATCTGGATAAACTTTTTTATTTTGCTTAGCGAGTACTTTTACTAACTTATAAAAGAAAACTTCATCAATATCTAATTTGTGACCATGACGAATAGCTCGGCGAATAATTCTTCGAAGAACATAGCCGCGACCTTCATTAGATGGAGTAATGCCATCAGAAATCATAAAGGCAGTGGAGCGAATATGATCAGCAATAACTCTAACAGAGGCTTTATCATTCTTAATTTTTTTAGTTTTTGGAGTCAATCCAATAATGGCGCTTATTAATTCTTTAAAGCTGTCGATATCATAATTATTGTTTACATGTTGTAAAACCGCAGCAACTCGCTCTAACCCTAAACCAGTGTCTACACCAGTTGCTTTAAGAGGAATCAAAGTTCCATCTTGCTGACGATTGAATTGCATAAAAACTAAATTCCATATCTCAATGAATCGATCGCCATCTTCTTCAGGTGTTCCTGGTGGACCACCAGAAATATGTTCACCATGATCATAAAAAATCTCACTACAAGGACCACAAGGTCCAGTATCACCCATTTGCCAAAAATTATCTTTAGCACCACAGCGAGAAATTTTCTCTTTAGGAAAACCTATTTCGTTAACCCAAATATCCTCTGCCTCATCATCGTCTTCAAAAATGCTCACCCATAGTTTCTCTTTAGGTAAATTAAGTTCTTCAGTCAAAAACACCCAGCTGTGACGAATTGCATCACTCTTAAAATAATCACCAAAACTAAAATTACCTAACATCTCAAAAAAAGTGTGGTGGCGTGCAGTGTATCCGACATTCTCAAGGTCATTATGCTTACCGCCTGCTCTTATACACCTTTGACATGAAACTGCTCGTTTGTAAGGTTTTTTAGAAGCCCCCGTAAAAATATCCTTAAAAGGGACCATTCCTGAATTGACAAATAATAGGGTTTTATCATTGTGTGGGACCAAAGAAGCACTTGGCTCTATGGTGTGACCATGACTTTCAAAATAACTTAAAAATTTTTGTCTTATTTCAGCAGTTTTCATGACTAAGTCAATTTTTACGTAAGAATCAAATTATACGCACAGGGCTCTTATAGCGCAAAGAACTCTTGTAGACAACTACATAATTTAGCTTGAACTGTTGAATCAAGCTCCCCCATTTTTTTTATAAAATTATTTTTGTTAATAGACCTCAGTTGATCGAGCATAATGAAACCTTGAGTTTTTTCAAATTGAAACTCTATCCTACTAGGTAAATCATCAAATTCCTTTGTCATTGGAGCAACTATAAGACTGGATAAACTCATTAACTCATCCGGTGAGATAATCGCACATAAACCAATATTATCAACAACTCTTCCTTTATCTCCATTCTTCATGACAAGCCAGATTTCAAATCTACTCATGATTTTCTACCATTGCCATGATGTATTTATATTATTATTGGCCTTCATTTCCCAATCTGCTCTAGGTTTTTTCTCTGGAGTAATTAAAATACCTTCGCTTAGAACAACAAACTCTAGCTCCTTACCTTCTAGACGAGTTATTTCAATAATTGGTTTTGGGATTCTAATTCCTTGAGAATTGCCGATTTTGATTATTTGGGCCATAAATTAATTATTTGAGAAATATAATGTAATTATATTGTAATTACAAAAAAAAGCAACTAACTAATCAGTTCTATACTTCCAGCACCCTCTCTCTTAATCAAAACTTCACCAGAAGATAGATCAATAACAGTGGTAGGCTCAGGTGGGCAGTGCCCTGCATCAATAATTACCTCTACTAGGTTGCTTAATACAACCTTGACATCATTTGAGTTATAAAATTCACACCCTTTAATAATTAAAGAAACACTTACCATAGGCTCCATTAATTCATCAAGAACGGCATTTACAATGGAATAATCTGAAATCCTTAATCCTATGGTTTTACTTTTTTCTTTCAACAAACGGTTTGGGATATCTCTTGCTCCTTCTAAAATAAAAGTATAAGCACCGGGTAATATTTTTTTCAAAAGTCTGAAAGAGGAATTGTTCAGTCTTGCATATTCTCCTAAATGAGAAAGATCTTTTAGCATTAGTGTAAAGTGATGATGTTTGCTTAAATTTCTAATTCGCCTAATTCTATCCATGCCTTTTTTATTGTCCATTACACAACCTAATGCATAGCCTGAATCTGTTGGATAAGCAATAATTCCTCCCTTTTCAAGAGCCTCTACAACTTGTAATATCAATCTTTTCTGAGGGTTTTCAGGGTGAATACTAATTATCTTTGCCATTCTAGATGATTCCAAATTAAATTATCATTATTTTGGAGTTCCTTTAGTAAACCAATCTTGATTCGCTGGTTAGGCCAACCATGATAGTCTGAACCAGATGATATTAATAAATTGATTTCATTAGCCCAAGTAGAGCATAAATTAACTTCTTGCTCTGAACTCATTGCAGTAATAGCTTCCACCCCATCACCGAAGGCTTCTTTAAATTCGCCAAACATCCTTTTTATTTTACTATGTGTCATTCGATAACGAAATGGATGTGCTATAACAGCAAGACCACCTGCTGAATTAATCCAACCAATCACTTCATCAAATCCACTCCAATTTACATGAGCAGCACCTGGTTTTTTACCCGTTAAAAAACGTCTAAAAACCGCCTTATTATCTTTACAATAACCTTCACGAATTAACATTTGAGCAAAATGAGTTCTTGTAATCATGTTAGCCTGACTCAAAGATTTCGTTTTTTCTAGCGCATCTTCAATCCCTGTTCTTCTTAAGCCAAGCGCTATTTTTTCAGCCCTTTCTTCTCTAAGCTTTTGATTCTGGCGTAAACCTTCTTGTAACATATGATTATTAATATTTACACCTAAACCTAAAATATGAATTGTCATATTCTTCCACATTGCAGATATCTCAACCCCTGGTATAAAATTTAGCGCCAAATCATCAGCCTTTTCTTGCGCTTCTAACAAGCCATCTGTTGTGTCGTGATCAGTTAACGAAAATATATCGCACTTGGCTTTGTCAGCAAACCCAACGACCTCAGATGGTGAATAAACGCCATCAGAATAATAAGAATGACTGTGTAGATCAGCTTTCATAGTACGAGCATTATAATCTATAATGCAACTTGTTATATTTTCAGCATAATCTCAAATTTGTTACAACTAAGGACGGAGATTATTTATATACCCAGTAGAATCAATCTATAATTTACTTAACTAACTATTTTTTTCATATGTGCGGAATTGTTGGTGGTGTAACAAATCGTAACATCACTTCCCTATTACTAGACGGCCTAAGGCGATTAGAATATCGTGGCTATGATTCTTCAGGACTTCTAGTCTTGTCTGACAATAATTCATTTCTTCGTGCAAGATCAGTTGGCAAAGTTCATAACCTAGGAAAAAACTTAAATTCTAGAAAAATTAAAATTAAAGGAAATATCGGAATCGCCCACACTCGTTGGGCTACACATGGTGAGCCAGCTAACCATAATGCACATCCACATATTTCAAACAACAATGTTGGCGTGGTTCATAATGGAATTATTGAAAATTATCTAGAACTTAAAGAATCCCAAACTAAGAAAGGATGCAAATTTACTTCTGATACCGACACCGAAGTTATAGCACATGCTATCGAATTAAATTTACAAAGTAGTAGCTCTCTACTAGAATCAGTTCAAAAATCGATAGCTACATTTAAAGGCGCTTACGGCCTTGGTATTATTTCTCCTAAATATCCAGACACAATTATTGCCACACGCAAAGGCTCTCCACTTGTTATAGGGCTTGGTCAGAATGGCAATTATATTGCTTCAGATCAAATGGCACTATTATCAGTTACGAAGAAATTTATTTTTCTTGAAGAAGGTGATATTGCTGAACTGAAATTAGAAAAAATCACTATTTATGACAATAATGGTAACAAAGTTAATCGTCAAATTCATAATTCTAAGATAAAAGAAGGCCAGGTTGCTCTTGGAGAATACAGTCACTATATGCAAAAAGAAATTTTTGAACAGCCCCAATCTATAAGAGATACATTAGAGTCTCGTGTTACAAAAAAGAATGTTATCGTTTCAGCTTTTGGACATAAAGCCAAAGATGTTTTCAAAAATATTAAACAAGTACAAATTGTTGCTTGTGGTACTAGTTATAACGCGGGTCTTGTAGCAAAATATTGGCTCGAAGATATTTCAAAAATACCCTGTAATGTAGAGGTCGCTAGTGAATATCGTTACCGTCATCCAGTCATCTTAAATGAAACACTTTTCGTTACTATATCTCAAAGTGGAGAAACTGCCGACACACTTCAAGCACTTAAAACCGTAAAAAACATAAATAAAAAATTACATACACTTTGTATATGTAATTCTGCTGAGTCAAGTATTACTAGAGAATCTGATCTTACTTTTTTAACTCACGCTGGACCAGAAATTGGTGTTGCAAGTACCAAAGCCTTCACCACGCAACTTGTCGCGCTTGCCTTACTTACATGCTCTATAGGAGTGATTAGAAAAACAATAAATAAACAACAAGAGAAATTAATTATTGAAGGGTTAAATCGATTGCCAGGACTTGTTTATGAGACTTTACTTCAAGAAAAACAGATTAAAGATTTAGCTGTTCGTTTTGAGGATAAGTATAGTGCCTTATTTTTGGGCAGGGGCACCATGCATGCAATAGCGATGGAAGGTGCATTAAAACTAAAAGAAATTAGTTATATTCATGCTGAAGCATATCCAGCAGGAGAATTGAAGCATGGTCCAATTGCACTCATTGATGAAAACATACCAGTAATTGCAATCGCACCAAAAAATGAACTTCTAGATAAACTAAAATCAAATCTTGAAGAAGTAAAGTCTAGAGGATCACAAATGATTGTATTTGAAGACAAAAACTCAAGAGTCAAATCAATGAAAGCAATGAAAGTAATCCCAATCACTTCTAACTTAGGAAGAATAACTGCCCCTATTATTTTTACGATTCCCCTTCAATTACTGAGCTATCATGTAGCATTAATAAAGGGTACAGATGTTGACCAGCCAAGAAATTTAGCAAAATCTGTTACGGTGGAGTAGAGTTGCGTGTACCAGTTTAGAGAAAACACTCGCACATCTTGTTTTTAGTATAGAAATACAATCAAATAATCTTACCTA
>CAZSHL010000040.1:0-10336 GCA_964606585.1 uncultured Piscirickettsiaceae bacterium | reverse complement strand
ACGTATTTGAAGAACTAGTCGGTCAATCTCATACAATAAAAACGCTCGTTAACGCGCTCAACAATAACAATATTCATCATGGCTTGATATTTACTGGAACAAGGGGGGTTGGCAAAACAACCATTGCACGAATTTTTGCCAAATCCGTAAATTGTGAAGCAGGTATTAGTGCAAAACCCTGCTGCAAATGTTCTACTTGTATTGAAATTGACAAAGGTCAATCAGTCGACCTAATTGAACTTGATGCTGCATCTCACACAGGGGTTGACCATATGCGTGAAATTCTAGAAAACGCACAGTATGTTCCTACCAAAAATAGATTTAAGGTTTATCTTATTGACGAAGCTCATATGCTCTCGAAAAGTAGCTTTAATGCCCTACTCAAAACCCTAGAAGAACCACCAAGTCATATAAAATTTTTATTAGCAACAACTGATCCTCAAAAACTTCCAGTCACAGTTCTTTCACGTTGTTTGCAATTTAATCTACATAAACTAAAACACGATGAAATTCTTGCGCAACTTAAATTCATCATGAAATCGGAAAAATTAACATTTGAAGAGTCAGCCCTGTCTAAAATTGCAGAGTTTGGTGATGGCTCAATGAGGGATTCCCTGAGCCTTTTAGACCAATCTATTTCTTTTGGCAACGGTAACGTAAAAGAGAATGATATTAAGTCAATGCTTGGTCTTGTTCATCATGATGATATTGTTACTCTTGCAGAACTAGTTATAGATAGAAAAGCAGAGGAAGTCTTGTTATTTGTTAACAAACTTAACCATAGGGGCGAAAATCTAACTAATACACTTAAAGACTTAACTTCACTTATTCATCAAATCTCTGTTGCTAAGATGCTATCGAATAATACCCGGCTTAATGATGAAATTATTGCTCTTGCTAAAAAGATTTCCATGCAAGATCTCCAGCTTTTTTATCAAATTTCGATCAATGGTCAAAAAGATATCGGCTATGCACCGAATGAACAGGTGGCACTTGAGATGACTCTTCTTAGGATGATAGCCTTTCATTCCGAATTTGATGAAGAAAAAAAAACACTAAAAGTTGATTCCAGCTCATCAATTAATAAAAAGGCAGAATCTGTAAGCATATCGAAAAAAAAACAAACATCAGAAAAACCAAATAATCATGCTAGTGATATAACCAGTAACGTCCAGATAGACTTAGTAGAAGTTAATAGTAAAATAAAAAATCAAAGTGATTGGGAAGGCATTATAAAGATTTTGCCATTTACTGGCGCTGCAAAAACGCTCGTTAAAAATACTTTATTTTCAAACTTCATGGATAATAATTTAACTCTTAAATTAGATAAAAAATATATTAATCTACTGACGAACAGAACTCAAAAATCAATTGAAAAAACGCTGTCAAAACATTTTAAGGCATTATCAGTTTTGATAGAGGTTGCTGAAATTAATAGCCAAACTTTATCTCAAAAAGAAGAGAGAGATCTATATAAGCTAAAAGAACAGACTAAACAACAATTTTTGAATGACGAAGGCGTTAGATCTCTAATAGAAGCATTTGATGCTGAAGTTGATGTTAAATCGATTAAACCATTGTAAGGAGTATTAAATATGTTTAAAGGTGGTATGACTGGTATGTTGCAAAAAGCTAAACAAATGCAAAAAGATATGAAAACTGCACAGGAGGAGATTAAACTAATCTCTTGCCAGGGGGTTGCTTCATCTGGCGCAGTTAAGGTTAATTTGAGTGGCCAATATCAAACAACTGGAATCGAGATTGATGATAGTCTTTTAGATGACAAGGATATGCTAGAAGATTTAATATTGATTGCATTTAATGACGCCTCTAGTCAAGTAAAAGCAATCAGTGACGAGAAGCTTAAAAGCGTTACAGGTGGCATTAATCTACCGTTCTAGTTACTAACTAGAGTCAATTATATGATTGAAAAACTAAATAAAGCATTCACGATTCTACCCGGTGTTGGTTCAAAAAGTGCCCAACGATTTATTTATCATTTACTCGAAAGAGACAGAGAAGGTGGAATAGAACTTGCTCGAGCACTAGTTGATGCGATGGAAAATGTCAAGAATTGCTTAAGATGCAGAACACTCACAGAAAATGATCTTTGTACTATTTGTGCAAATGATGCCCGTGATAACTCACAGGTTTGTGTTGTAGAAACTCCAGCTGATATTTATGCAATTGAAAAAAGTGGTGCATATTCTGGTAAATATTTTGTTCTTAGTGGGTACCTGTCACCAATAGATGGCATAGGTGTAGCCGAGTTAGGGCTTGACGAACTAGAAAGGTTACTTAAGACAAATCTAGTTAAAGAAATAATTCTGGCTACAAATGCTACAATTGAAGGCGAAGTTACCGCTCATTATATTAATAGTTTAGCTAAAAAATTAAACATTAATACCACAAGAATAGCTCATGGTATTCCTTTAGGTGGCGAGCTCGAATATACTGATATAAATACAATTGCCCATGCTCTTTCAGGACGAAAAAAATACGATTAGTAAGTATTTCAATTTACTAAAGTAAAGGCTAAATTGTTGATAGTTATTGTATAATGTGTCAGTTTTATCCGACATCGCAACTACATGGAAAAAACATATAATCCAGAGCAAATTGAGGCAAAATTTCGCGATGTCTGGATGAATGGTGATTTCTTCTCTTCGAGTTTAAATAGTTCTAGCCAAAACTCATACAGTATTGTGCTTCCACCTCCTAATGTAACTGGAAGTTTGCATATGGGTCATGCATTTCAGCATACCATTATGGATATCTTAACTCGATACCATAGAGCAATAGGCAGCCAGACTCTTTGGCAACCAGGAACTGATCATGCTGGTATCGCAACACAAATGGTTGTTGAAAGGCAACTACTAAAAGACGGCATATCTCGACATGATCTTGGAAGAGATAACTTTGTCGAAAAAGTTTGGGACTGGAAGAGGAAATCTGGCGGCACAATTACCTCACAGATGAGACGTCTTGGAACATCGGTTGACTGGAAAAGAGAGAAGTTTACGATGGATAAATTGCTGTCTGACGCAGTCCAGAAAGTTTTTATTGAACTTTACAATGAGGGATTGATATATCGCGGTAAAAGGCTTGTTAACTGGGACCCTGTTTTATTGACTGCTGTATCTGACTTAGAAGTTTTAAGCGTAGAAGAAAAAGGCTCGCTATGGCATTTACGTTATCCTATAGCTGATTCTAATGAAGTTTTGGTTGTCGCTACAACTAGACCGGAAACAATGCTTGGAGATACTGCTGTTGCAGTCCATCCTAGCGATAAAAGATATCGGCATCTTATAGGAAAAAAGGTAAAACTCCCACTTACGGATCGAGAAATTCCTATCATAATGGACGAATATGTTGATATGGATTTTGGGAGTGGCTGTGTTAAGATCACACCAGCCCATGACTTTAATGACTACGAAGTCGGTTTAAGGCATAAGCTAGAATTGATCAATATATTTACCGCTGAGGCATTCATCAATAATAATGCTCCCGAAAACTATCGAAGTTTAGATCGATTTGATGCAAGAAAAAAAATCATTATTGATCTTGAAGAGCTAAATTTAATTGAAAAAATCGAGCCACATACTCTAATGGTTCCTAGAGGTGATAGAACTAACTCTGTTATCGAACCCTATTTGACCAATCAGTGGTTTGTCAAGATTAAACCATTAGCCGAACCAGCAATAAATGCCGTTAAAAATGGAGAGATACGCTTTGTTCCTAGTAATTGGGAAAAGACCTATTATAATTGGATGGAAAATATCGAAGACTGGTGCATTTCAAGACAGATTTGGTGGGGTCATAGAATACCAGCATGGTACGATGAATCAGGCAAGATATACGTTGCCTATAATCAAGATGAAGCTCAAAAAAAGGCTGGTGAAAATGTAAATTTAACTCAGGATGAGGATGTGCTTGATACATGGTTTTCTTCTGCATTATGGCCATTCTCAACATTGGGTTGGCCTGAAAAGACACATGAGTTAAAACGCTTTTATCCTACTAGTGTTCTAGTTACGGGGTTTGATATTATTTTTTTCTGGGTTGCTAGAATGATTATGTTTGGCTTGAAATTTGTTGGTGATGTCCCCTTCAAAGATATCTATATTACTGGACTAATAAAGGATGGACATGGTCAAAAAATGAGTAAATCTAAGGGTAATGTTTTAGATCCAATAGATTTAATTGATGGCATTAGTTTGGATAAATTACTTGATAAAAGAACGCAAGGAATGATGCAGCCAAAATTAGAGGCAAAAATCAAAAATCAAACTAAAAAGGAATTTCCTGAAGGCATACCATCATTTGGTACCGATGCATTAAGATTTACCTTTGCAGCTTTGGCTTCTTTTGGAAGAGATATAAAGTTTGACTTAAAGAGGGTTGAAGGTTACAGAAACTTCTGTAATAAACTCTGGAATGCTTCTCGTTTTGTACTAATCAATCTTGAGAATAAATCGATAAACTTTGATGCTACTATCTCTACCCCAGACAAATGGATATTGTCGCGACTACAACACACAAAAGCAAACGTCAAAAAACATGTAGACGATTATCGTATTGATTTGATGAGTCAGGCTCTATATGAGTTTGTCTGGCACGATTACTGTGACTGGTATCTTGAACTCTCGAAGCCACTACTCGAAAACGAAAATACAAGACCAGGCTGCCAAGCTACATTAATTAAAGTGTTATCAGAAATATTATCACTACTTCACCCGGTTATTCCTTTTGTTACAGAGGAGATATTTGAGCAATGTAGAATTCATACTAATGATCGATCGGAAAGACTTATATCAAAACCCTTCCCTAATATCGATTCCACTTTATTTAGCGAATCAGCAGAATCTGAAATATCCTGGTTTCAGAATTTTATATTGGGTACACGTCAAATTAGAGGAGAAATGAATATAGCGCCTGGAAAAATACTACCCTGTTTTATTCAAAACCTAAGCAATCAAGATAATAAATTTTTAAGCAATAATTTATCAATGCTATTGACGCTAGGAAAACTGGAAAGCGTGATTCAAATAAACAAAAATGAGTCGGCTCCTGAGTCCGCAACGACCCTTGTTGGTAAAATGAAAGTCTTTATTCCGTTAGCAGGCCTGATTGACAAGAAGCAGGAAATTTTAAGACTGAATAAAGAAATTAATAAATTAATACTTCAGAGACAACAATTCTCAGGCAAACTAGAAAATGAAAAATTTATTGCTGGAGCTCCAGATTCGGTTGTTGAAAAGGAACGCCAAAAACTTGCTTTAACCGAACAGTCAATACAGGACTTACAATTGCAACTTGAAAAAATATCAGCCTTATGAATTTAGTTAAGAATTTATTGTTGAGTATCCTAATTTTTACTTCAACCGCAAGTAGTGAGTCGTTTGTATATGTTACTGATCAGGTAGATATCCCTATCAGGTCTGAACAAGCACTCGGCAACAATATTATTAGACTGCTTCCTTCTGGCACAAAGCTCTCTGTAATCCAAATTACGGAGGATGGTTGGACACAAGTTAAGTATCAGGAAGATACAGGATGGATTAGCTCAAGATATCTTAGCAACAATGCTTCGGCTCGTGATGAATTAAAAAAAGCCAATAATATAATTAATGAAAATCAATTTCTAATTACAAAATATGAAGCTGAGCTAGAAGATTTAACTAAGCAGCTTTCAACCCTTAGAAACGAAAACAAGAATTTAGTCATTAAAAGCTCTAAATCAGAAGCAGAAAAGAAGCATATCGAACAAGTCTATCAAGATGCACTTAAATTAGAGCATGAAAATGAAAAACTAATGCAAGAACAACTACAACTCAAAACTGAACTTCAGTTGGCACAAAACAATAGTCAAATAGAACAAGAAACGAGTCGAAGAAATTGGTTTATTGTTGGTGCAATAGTTTTATCTTGCGGAATTATTATAGGCTTTATTTTGCCAAAAATAGTTAATAGAAGGCGTATATAAGTTAGTTATAGGAGAATGCTATGAATTTAATTAAAAAAGCACTTACTTTTGACGATATCCTACTGGTGCCTGCTCATTCTACGATATTACCTAAAGATGTAGACCTTTCAACCCAGTTAACAAAAAACATTCGCCTTCAAACTCCTATTCTGTCTGCTGCTATGGATACTGTGACCGAATCCAACCTTGCAATTGCAATTGCCCAAGAGGGAGGAATAGGGATTATTCATAAAAATATGTCAGTAGAATCCCAAGCAAAGGAAGTTAGAAAAGTAAAGCGCTTTGAGTCTGGAATCATTAAAGATCCAATAACTATTAGACCTAGTGCCACAATAAAAGATGTCTTTGATTTGCAAGAGCAGCACGGTATCTCTGCTTTGCCGGTTGTCTCCAATGATGTAGTAGTTGGATTAATTACGAGTCGAGATGTTTTATTTGAAACTAGGCTTGATGCTTTGGTTGAAAGCGTAATGACACCGCAAAAGAAATTAATCACCGTGAATGAAGGAACTTCAATGACTAAGGTTCGCTCACTATTACAAAAACACCGAATTGAGAGAGTATTAATTACCAACAAGAAATACAAACTTGGTGGAATGATTACAGTGAGTGATATTCAAAAATCAAGTGATTTCCCGAAAGCTGCAAAGGATGATCGCGAAAGATTAATTGCAGGGGCAGCTGTTGGAGTTGGAAATGGAACTAGTGCGAGAGTCAACGCGCTTGTTGATGTGGGTGTCGATGTAATCGTAATCGATACTGCACATGGTCACTCTCAACGAGTCCTTGATCGTGTTAAAAAGACAAAAATCGAACACCCCGAGCTTGAAATTATTGCTGGCAACATTGCAACCGGAAAGGCAGCTCTTGACTTAGTAAAGGCAGGTGCAGATGGTGTAAAAGTTGGCATTGGCCCTGGAAGTATATGTACAACACGAATTGTTGCCGGCGTTGGCGTTCCCCAAGTGAGCGCTATAGCAGACGTCGCTGATGCTCTCAAGGGTACAAATATACCCCTTATCGCAGATGGGGGTGTGAGGTTTTCTGGAGATGCTGCTAAGGCATTTGCTGCTGGAGCCTATAGTGTAATGCTTGGGTCAATGTTTGCCGGAACCGAAGAGTCGCCCGGAGAAGTCGAGCTATATCAGGGCCGCTCTTACAAAGCATATCGAGGCATGGGCTCAATAGGCGCCATGGGTAAAGCGCACGGCTCGTCGGACCGTTATTTTCAAGCAGAGCTAGCTGCAGACAAACTTGTTCCAGAAGGTATCGAAGGTCGGGTCCCATATAAAGGCTCTATTAGACCAATTATTAGTCAAATTGTTGGGGGAATACGCTCTTCTATGGGTTATACTGGCTGCAAAAACCTCGAGACTATGCGTAAAAATGCAGAGTTCGTTCAGGTTACTTCTGCAGGTATGACGGAGTCACATGTACACGATGTTACAATAACCAAAGAAGCTCCAAATTACCATCAATAATCCCAATATAAGATAAAAAAGCATTTATTGTAGCACTGCTATGCAATAAAAGCCCTTGACATTTTTTTTGACCATATAATCATTCTTGCGAAACTCTATGACTTTCCAAACATTTTCAGACTCAAGACTCTCAATTTTTCCTTTAAATCCATAGGAAACATATACACCCTCATTTATTGTAAAACAAATAAACCCCCCAGGTTTGACTATCCGAATCAGCTCATCCAGACGCCCAGATTCAACATGGCCGTGAGTAAAAACGCCTACACATAGAGCCGCATCGTAATAATTGTCTGTAAAAGGGAGTTTTTCATTAAGATTTCCAATACAAAGATTAGAATAACCTCTTTGTTTCGCACTTTCAACCATCTTCTGAGAGATATCAATTCCATCAAAATTATCAAATCCTGCTTTCTTCAGCTCTTTACCGACTAATCCAGTCCCGCAACCGACATCTATAATTTTTATGTCTTTGTTTTTCGCATACTGCTGGAAAATTTGCACGGCAATAGGTTGTGAAACAGTGCCCAATAAATTATCGTTATCGTTATCATAGTTAGGCGCCCATTGATGATAGACACTCATCAAATCATCTTCATTTTGCACCTTAGAAATATCTAGATTTTTATAGATTTTAAGTCCCTTTTTACTTGACACAGTAAGTATTAGTGAAGTCTACCAAAAAAGGTCATACGAGCAGATTCTGACAGAGATATGCCTGGTTTAGTGTTGTATGCAAGTACCGATAATATCCTTATACGATAACCTTCTACGGGTGTCACCCTATGAATCGCATCTAGACCCCTGAATAGAACCAAGGAGCCTGGAGTAATATTAATTCTTTTTGATGCAATATCTCCACGCAATAATCTTTCTACGCCTACATAATTAATTTTATTATTTATATCTTTTCGAAAATCACGTATATATTCAAATAAACCTCCTCTCTTAGGCTCTTGAATCATTAATGTTATGGCAAATGCTGAATTGTCAAAGTGCCATCCTAATTCTTGACCATTCTTAGCATAGTGGATATTAATTGAAGATAACGGGTCTTCATATTCATATAAAGCTCTCTCTCCTAGAACCGAACAGAGAAAATTCTGAAATTCTTCTGCTCTATACAATATTCTGAGTGGAGAATTCTGCGAAACTAAATCATCCGTAATACATCCCTTCGATGAATTGACAGTCAGGTTTTGTGGATGCTCTGCAGGAAAACTGGAATTTTGATCTGTCAAGTAAACATTATGTTCGTTAACACAATAGTAAGCAAGCTTCTCTTTCGCTAAAGCTTCCCGCAAAACACTATTGACAGCCACAGGTAGTAGAAAATTTTCAAGAACTAACAAACCATCACGGTCCAATATCGATTTACAAAGTTCATTGAACTTATAGTTATCTAATGGATATCTTGTATAGTCAACAATATCTAATATCTTCCCTTTCACAAACTCATCTTAACTGAAAATAGTTAATTCAGCCACTGTTATCCTAGTCGTTGTTCAGTATAGATGAAATTTTACCCATCAACTAGACAATAATTAGCTCAAGCTCTAAACTAACAAAATAATGAGTTTGAAACCTATATTTAGGGGATAATTCATTGGTTTTATTGGTTTTAGTAAGTTTTATCTAAAACATATTCCAATCGGTATGTTTCAAATAAAGCTTATTTCGTTAACCAATAGAATATTTTAATTTTATTGGAGAAACAATATGAACATGAATATTGTTAAAAAAAGTTTTAAATTTGGTAAAAGCCAAATTACTTTTGAAACAGGAAGAATTGCCCGTCAAGCGCACGGTGCGGTATTTGCTAGTATGGATGACACGCAAGTCTTTGTTAGTGTTGTTGGTGCCAAAGATGCAAGAGAAGGACAGGACTTTTTCCCTCTTTCTGTCGACTACATTGAAAAAACCTATGCTGCAGGAAAGATTCCAGGTGGCTTCTTAAAGCGTGAAGGAAGGCCCAGCGAAAAAGAAACACTCACATCGCGCTTGATTGATCGCCCTATCCGACCCCTCTTCCCTAATGGCTACATGAATGAAGTTCAGGTAATGATTCAAGTAATATCAGCTAACAAAAATGTAGACCCTGATGTTATCTCGATGTTAGGAACTTCAGCTGCTTTAGCTATTTCAGGTGTACCATTTAATGGCCCGATTGGTGCTGCTCGTGTTGGTTACCAAGATGGAAACTATACAATTAATCCTACTTATTCTGATCTTAACACTTCAGAACTAGACATGATTGTTGCAGGAACTAAAGATGCAGTTTTGATGGTTGAATCTGAGGCAAATCAACTGTCTGAAGAAATAATGCTAGGTGCAGTTATGTATGCACATGAAAAGTTTCAAGTAGTAATTGATAGTATTAAAGAATTTGCAAAGGAAGTAGAAGTCAGTCCCCGTGAATGGCAAGCTCCAGAAGAAAACACTGAACTATTAAACTCAATTCAGTCTCAATTTGGTGACCAGATTGCCGAAGCTTATAAGACTGTCGATAAAATTGAGCGATACGAAAAGATGAGCGATATTAAGGATGCTGCAATTGAGAGTCTTTGTTCTGAAGAAAATGACGGTCCTAACACAGATGAAGTCACTAATTATGTAAAAAAAATTGAAAAGTCAACTGTCCGTGAACGTATTTTGGCCGGCAAACCTCGCATTGATGGTCGAGACGGAGAGACAGTTCGTGAACTCGCAATAGAGACTGGTGTCCTAGAAAATACTCATGGCTCTGCATTATTCACGCGTGGTGAAACCCAAGCACTTGTTGTTACAACACTTGGATCGAAACGTGATGCCCAACTGATTGAAAAACTTGAAACCAATGATCGTATTGAAGATCACTTTATGCTTCATT
>CAZSHL010000039.1:0-10376 GCA_964606585.1 uncultured Piscirickettsiaceae bacterium | reverse complement strand
AAAAACAATATGTCCAACGAATAATGATGATATTGATGCAGATATTACAAGTCATGATACTTTTGAAAAAGGTTTTCCTCATATGGCATTCAAACGTATGCGTGATGAAGATCCATGCGCCTGGATAAATGAAAATGATGGCGGAAAAGGATTTTGGGCAATAACCCGCTACAATGACATTAAAGAGGTCAACGGCTTACCAAAAATCTTCAGCTCAGCTCAAGGAATTCGCCTAGAAGAACAATCTAAAGAAGAGTTTGAGGCTCGAAAAACATTTCAAGAAACTGACCCACCAGTACATACCCGACAACGCATGATGTTTCATCGCGGATTTACACGTAAACTCATTTCAACTTATGAACCGCTGATTAGAGAAATTTGCAATGATATCTTAAATGAAGCGGTTGATTTGAGTGAAATTGATGCTACTAAAGAGATTGCTAGAAAATTACCAATGAGAATGCTGGGTCGAGTTGTAGGAACTCCAGATGAAGATGCGGAATGGTTAGTTTCAAAAGGCGATTCAATGATCGCGAATAGTGACCCAGACTTTACAGACTATGTCATTGATAAGGTAGATACAGATGAATATAGATTTTTACCTTTTCGTTCTCCAGCAGGAAAAGAGATTTATGATTATGGAGAAAAACAAAAAAAACTTCGTGAAAATCTTGACATGGGCGATGTATTATCAATGTTACTCAAGCCAGACCGACAAGGCGATAAACTCTCAGACCTTGAATTTAAAAACTTTTTTGCGCTTATGGTGGCTGCAGGAAATGATACAACAAGATATTCGATGGCATTTTCAATGCATGCTTTAGCCAATAATCCTTATATTTTTGAATCCCTGAAGTCCGCTCCTGACGATGCGCCAGTTTGGTCTAGTGCTACTGAAGAGTTTATTAGATGGGCATCACCAACAATGCATTTCAGACGCACAGCAACACAAGACTATAAATTACACAAAAAGCAAATAAAAGAAGGAGATAAAGTTGCTATTTGGTTTACTTCTGGGAACTATGATGAACGTAAGTTTTCCGATCCATTTAACTTTATCTTAGAAAGAGAGAACAACCAACATATATCTTTTGGCCAGGGAGGACCTCATGCCTGCTTAGGTATGTGGCTTGCTCGTTTAGAGGTTCGTGTAGCTATGCAAGAATTACTGAAAAGAATTTCCAAAATTGAACAAATTGGCCCTGAAAAATATTTACGCTCTAATTTTATTCGAGGCATTAAAAACTTGCCTGTTAGATTAACATCAGCATAATATAGTAATTAAATTATTAAAAAACAAAGGAGATTAAGACAAGATGAAAGATTACAGAAGGATTCGAGTGCTCTTCTCAGACCATTTGGGTTTGGCAAGAGGAAAATACCAACCCTCAAAGACTGCAGCTAGTGGTGAAGCAAGATTTTGTATTAGCCTTTACGGTCTTACATATGATAAGCAGTTATTACCAGCACCCGGTAGTGGTTTGTTAGACGGTTTGCCTGACGTAGTTGCGAAATATAAAGAGGAAGATGTTCGCTCTTCATGGGAAGTTGACACAGGTGTAGTTATCCCAGATATAGAATTTAAAGGAAAGCCTTTAGCACATTGTGGACGAAATGTTCTAAAAAAGACAATAGCTCAATTTGAAGAAATTGGCTTAACACCTTATATCGGAATCGAGCTAGAAGCCTATATTTTTGAAAAAGATAGTGATGACAAATGGATTCCATATAATACTCCAGGAGCTTACGTCTATGGTACTGGTGCTAAGATAGATCCGGCTGGTTTGGTTGATGAAATCTGGGAGCAGGCTGAAGCTTGCGGTATAGAATTAGAGTCTTTTAACTCAGAGTTTGATTCTCCGCAATTTGAATTGACACTAAAGTATGGCAAAGCGCTAGAAGCGGTTGACCAAATCTTTCTATTTAAATCAATGGCAAAAGAGATTTTTGAACAGAATGGCTATTTATTAAGCTTTATGCCTAAGCCTTTATCAGCTACTGGCGGGAGCGGAATGCATATTAACTTTAGTTTTGATAATAAGAAAGGCAAAAATGCGATTTACGACAAATCTGCTGATGACGGACTGTCAAGTATTGCAAAAAAATCAATTGCCGGTCTCATTCATCACCATGAAGGCATGGCAGCTTTAGTAGCGCCGACAGTAAATTCTTACCGCAGATTGTTGCCAGCAAGCCTTTCAGGTTATTGGGCAAACTGGGGCTATGATCATCGTGGGGTTACAACTAGAATACCTGAAGAACGTGGCGCAGCCTCAAGAATTGAATTTAGAATGGCAGATTGCGCTGCTAATCCATATACAGCTGTCGCCACTGTTCTTCAAGCAGCAAAGTTAGGAATTGAAAACGACTATGACTTACCAGACGCTGAAACTGAAGATTGTCTTGAATCTCAAAGCACAGATAGACATGTTCCAGATAACTTAGCAGTAGCTTTAGAAGCCTTAAATGCCGATAAATCCTTATGTCAAGCGGTGGGTCAAGAACTAATCGACAACCATACTGCTATCAAGGAACAGGAATGGCAAGATTATGCCTCTCATACAACTGATTGGGAATTTAATCAATACCTGAAATTTATCTAGTATTAGGCAATGTCAAATAGAATTTCCATAAAAGGCGTTAAGGTTTCTACGGATCACTATATTAATGGAGAATGGCAGTCTTCCAAAGAAAAATTTAAAGTCATTAATCCAAACAATCCTAATGAAGTGCTCACTGAAATATCAAGGGGAGACGGAGAAATAGCTAATCTTGCTATTACTGCTGCCAGAGAGGGTTTTAATGTATGGTCTGCTATGAGTGTAGATGAACGAGCATCAATTATGCATAGGTTGGCTGACCTCATTGATAGTAATGTCGAAAATATTTCTCTTATTGAATGCCTAGATATGGGCATGCGCCATGAAAGTTTAAGAAACAGAGTTATTCCTAGAGGAGCCAGAAATTTTCGCTCATACGCTGACATAGCAAAAGAATATAAGCCAAGGAAATGGCATTCAAACACCACTGAAAATGAAGTTCACCGAATGCCTAGTGGAATTAGCGTTATTATTACACCATGGAATGCTCCATTTATGCTGGCCACTTGGAAATGTGCGCCCGCTCTTGCAGCAGGAAATAGTGTAATTTTAAAACCTGCTGAATGGTCTCCATTGTCAGCATCATTGTTGGGTGACTTGATAAATGAAGCTGGTTTTCCTCCAGGAGTATTCAATATAGTCCAGGGTATTGGTGAAGAGATTGGAGCAGCACTAGTATCAAACCCAAACGTAAATCGTATCTCATTCACGGGCTCGCCTGAGGCAGCTCGACATATCGGTAAATCGGCAGCTGAAAATATCATTCCATTTACTGGTGAATTAGGTGGAAAAAGTCCATTAATCATTTTCCCTGATGCAGATTTTGATGCAGCAGTTGCAAAAGCTGTTGGTCAGTTTGATGATTCTGGTCAAGTTTGTTTGGCTGGTACAAGGCTGTTAGTTCATTCATCCCTAAAAGAGAAATTTTTAAGTCGCTTTTTAGAATTAACTTCTAAACAAAAACTAGGACCAAGTTTTGAGGATGCCACAGAAATCACCCCAATGATTCATCCTGACCACCTAAAAAATGTTGCTGATTTTGTTGAACGAGCAAGAGTTAACGGAGATAAAATTCTTTGTGGTGGAAAGATATATAAAGAAGGAAAGCTATGGTACGAACCAACTTTGATTGAGCCCCTTTCTAACCAATCTGAAGTGGTTCAAAAAGAAATTTTTGGTCCAGTATTGACGTTACAAACTTTTGACAATGAGTCTGAGGCTATTGAACTAGCAAATAGTACAAAATATGGCCTTTCAGGAATGGTTTATACGAAAAATTATGCTACCGCTCAAAGAGTCGGACGGGCAGTACGTGCTGGTACTGTTTGGGTTAACTGTTTTCTAATTAGAGACCTAACAGCACCATTCGGTGGCTTCGGTATTAGTGGTATAGGGCGTGAAGGTGGTGACTATGGAATCGATTTTCATAGCGATTTAAAAACCTTTCAAATACTTGATAACTCTCTATCTGAATAGCACTTAAGTTCTTTATGGATTAAAGAAAATGACATTAATTAAATACATATTAGAAGACAATTCTGAAGTCAACATTGAAGCTGATATAGGTCAAAATTTGATGCAGCTTGCAATTGATAATGGAATTGAAGGAATTGAAGGGGCTTGTGGTGGCTCTTGTATGTGTGCAACATGCCATGTTCAGATTGAATCGGTCAATGGACTTCAACTTGAAAACAGGTCAGAAATGGAAATGGAAATATTAGAAATGGAAATAGATGATCTTGCTCCAAATAGTCGATTAGGATGTCAGATTGTGATACGTGAAGGAATAGAATCTATTACTGCACGTATTGTCTCAATTAGTAATTTTTAGAATGTCAGTAGTTATTATTGGGGCCGGTCATGCAGGCATAGCTGCTGCAACTACTTTAAGAAAATTAGATAAAGACATTAAAATTACGCTAATCTCTAAGGAAGAAAATTTACCATATCATAGACCCCCTCTCTCCAAGAAGACAATTTTTTCAAACAAACCAAACTTTGATTTCCTTTTAAGTAAAGACTACTATACTAACAATAACATTAAGTTAGCTTGTAACTCGTCTGTGGAAGTTATCGACCCTGAGAATAGTTGCGTCAAGTTATCATCCAAAGAAACAATTCCATACGAACAATTAATAATTGCTACAGGTACAGATAGGCGCAAACTGGACATTAAGGGGGGCGAATTAGCAAAACCACTATATACAATTAAAGACGCTAAATATCTTTCTAAAAATATAGCTAAAGCAAAGAAAATTACAGTAATCGGTGGTGGATTTATAGGATGCGAAATTGCCTCAGGTGCTCGTAAACTTAACAAGGAGGTAACTTTGTTAGAGGCTGGGCCTTCAATTTTAAGTCGCTCTGTTGCACCTATTTTTGCGAAAAAAGTTGAACAGTATCATAAAGCTAAAGGTATTAGTATTGTTACAAATTGTAAAGCTTTATCAATAAAAAATAACAAGATTGAAACCAATTCTAATAATTTTTCAACGGACCTAATTGTTGCTGGTATTGGTGTCGTTCCTAATATCAGACTAGCAGCTAAAGCAAATTTAGATACTAATAACGGTATATTAGTTAACAAATACCTCCAAACTACAAGTGAAAATATCTTTGCAATAGGTGATATTGCAAACTTTCCATTTAATTCTGAGACTGGCCGTATGCGCTTAGAGTCAATCCAAAACGCCAATGATCAAGGTAAAACTGTTGCAAAAAATGTAATGGCGCTTAGACTAAATGAACAATTAATAAAATATTCACCTATACCTTGGTTTTGGTCAGATCAGGGTGATTTAAAATTACAAATGGCTGGGATTGGAAACCTAAATGCAAAACACTATGTACTAGAAAATCAACAAAAAGGGACATTCACTGTACTTCATTTAATTAACGATCAATTAGTTGCTTTGGACACTCTAAATAATGGTTTAAATCATATTTGTGGAAGAAAATTGCTTGCGTCTAATCAGCGTATTTCCCTAAATGACATTAATAAATTTAATGGAAATCTTAAAGATTTGGTTGATTATCTTAATTGATGATTTGATTATAAGAATTAAGTCCAACCGTTAGCTGGTTGATCGAACCAGAGGTGAACTTGACCAGTCCCAGTCGCACTTTCGTAATCACCAAATTGACGACCTTTAACTTTACAATTTACTCCACCAATAGCTTCTGCCATAATTAGATAATGCCCAAATTTACCTTCAGGTGCAAACCTATTGTATTCATCCATTCCATCAAATACAGATCGATGGTCGCCGTTTTTTAACCACTCAATTCGTTCCTCATCGGCTTGCCTTGCCTCTGGTGTCACAACATGGATAGGATCAGATGCTTCATGTTGCTCTAGTTCACTGAGTGGCCAAAATTTATGACTTAATCCACCACTTCCTAAAAGAACGACTCGTTTATTGGATAGTTCTATAGCTTCTCTTAAACCTCTACCAACTTTCATAAATTGATTTTTACTAGCAGTAGCACA
Source organism: uncultured Piscirickettsiaceae bacterium (assembly GCA_964606585.1). Taxonomy (GTDB): domain Bacteria; phylum Pseudomonadota; class Gammaproteobacteria; order PS1; family Pseudothioglobaceae; genus Pseudothioglobus. The sequence goes on along the minus strand of CAZSHL010000039.1, from coordinate 4,286 downwards.
AATACTCATAGAAAGCCATTGTTCATTACCTTGAAGATACTCAAGCATATTGATGGTTGGATAATGAATTGGTAAATGTTCATTATTATTGGCAGAACAACGAACGCCATTTTCATTTACACGTTCTACAATATTGCTTGCAAGTTCAGGACTACCAGATATATCAAATGGAATACTATTCATTGTTCGTGGTAACTCGTCAGATGTGTAAAAACCACGACGTCTTTTATGACTTGATACAATGAATTCAACAATTGTAAACCAATGTGTATCAATAACAATAACAATATCCGGCTTAAGAGGTTCAAATATCTTATCTTTTATTTCTCGTAAACCCGTTACCAATGATATTTCTTTACCTTCATTAAGAGCATATCTTTGCTCTTTTTTCATCATAATTGTTGGTGCATGAGATACTAGACCAACACCTACTATTTCACCCAAAATATATTCTCCAGTAAATAAAGAAATTCGACTAATTAAATTATCCAAATAATCAAAATTGTTCGTATACGAACAATATACTATAATGATAATTATCAGTCAAGAAAAGTTAAGTATTTCACTAATCAAATATTATTTATATTATTGAATTTTTTTAGGTAAATGAGAGCAAAAAAAATTCATTATCCATTGTGCCCAAATAGCTGAATCAGACTTTCCACTTTCGATACAAGAATTAGCTTTTTCAATATCCTTTTCACTTAATATTTTTTTCGTAACCTCAAGAAAGTTGTACATTGCACGCTTTGGTTGTTCTGGATGACCTTGAAGACAGACAATATTTCTACCAATAGTATAGGCGTAGTGCGGATAATCTTCAGAATTAGCAAAGCTTATCGCCCCTTTAGGTAATTCAATTACCCTTTCTTTATTGAAATGATAAAGATCTGTAGTGTTTACCTTCTCTTTCATCCAAGGTAATTTTTCTTTGATTTCTAAAGCAAAACTTCCAATCATCCAACCTTTTTCATTTTTATCAACAATACCACCAAAATGTTTTGCAATCAACTGATGACCAAAGCATACGCCTACAATTGGTTTGTTCCTCTTATTTGCTGTACCTATGAATTCTGAAAGCATATTTATCCAGTCATAATTATCATGAACACTAACAGGACTGCCTGTCAATAAGTAGCCGTCATAACTTTCTATCTTGTTGGGAAACTGATATTCGGCAACATAATAAATATCAAATTTTGCGTTTTTATTTTCAGGTTCTAGTAAGCTAACAAATTTCTGTCCATCGGTAATACCATTATCATCACGCCAATGAAATTTTGGAACTGAATCGAGTATCGCAATTTTAATTGATTGATCATTCATTTACCATCTACCAATAATTATGCCCGCTTTCTCATCTGTCTCTGGAGAACGTTTATATAGCTCATCTAGACCAACTACTGTTCTTTGTTTTCTATGTCTTAACCAGTCAAATAATTGCCTCTCAAAATCAGCTAAACGCTTTGATTGGTCTTGATTTTCTGCTAAATCATTAAACTCGTTATAATCGTTTGACAAGTCATATAATTGCGCACGATACCCTTCCCAATAAATATATTTCCATTGGCTGTTTTTAATCATGTAACCGCGACACTCATAGGGGTGCTTGTCAAGAATTTGTCTGGCACCACGATCACTATAATCTATTTCAGCAAAAACTGTATCTCGCCAAGTTGAATCATCGCCATAAAGTATAGGAATAAGCGAACGCCCTTCCATTCTGTTATGAACAAAAGAGCCTCCCATATACTCAACAATAGTAGGAACTATATCAACCGATTCAACCATCCTTCTTTCAGAAATTCCACGTAGATTTTTTGGCATTTTAGGATCTACAATAATTAATGGAATTCTAACAGAGGGTTCATGAAATAAATCTTTCTCTCCAAGCCAATGATCACCAAGATAGTCTCCGTGGTCACTGGTAAAAATAATTAAAGTATTTTCACTTAAATTATTATCATTCAAAAATGAGATAAGTCTTCCAATATGATGGTCAATTTCGCTGATTAAGCCCATATAGGTTGGAATTACATGCCTCCGTTTCTCTTCTTCAGTGTAGTTACGAGAATATTCATGTTGTTGATATGCAGAAAAGACGGGGTGAGGGTTTTTAATCTCAACCTTATCCTTAATAACCTCCACAACATCGCTTTCTTTATACATTTCATGGTACGGCGAGGGAGCAAGTAAAGGCCAATGAGGATTAAAATAGCTTAAATGTAAACACCAAGCTGTATCTTTATTACGACTAGAATTATAATCCATTGCACGATTAGTCAGAAAGGCTGTTTCTGAATGCTGAGCATTAATATCTGAAGGCAAATGAGCATTTTTCATTTCCCAACCACTATGCTTAACGCCTGATTTAGTAGAAGTGTTAGCAGCATTTTCCCAAGGATTGTACATTTCATAACCCTGTGACTTTAAATAATCGTTATAACCCACACCATCATGAACTATAGGTTCGGGATATAAACCTCCATATTGTTCAAAAGGTGTAAAACCATTATCATGGCGATTTTGGGCTATTTCTGAGTCTTTAGTTATATTTAGACGTGATAAAGCTTCTGTATTAGGTCGACCTTCACTTTTACCTACAACATGAGCCTCTCCACCCAATTCACGTATGTAATCACCTAAAGTCACCTCATCTATTTTTATTGGATCGTCATTAGCCATTACCCCATGACTGGACATATAACGACCTGTATAAAAACTTGCCCTACTTGGACCGCACAAAGGAGCGTTGCAATAACTGTTTTCGAACAACATTCCTCTACTAGCAAGTCTATCAATATTTGGTGTATTTATACTAGGATGACCCGTGCAACCAAGATAGTCATACCTTAGTTGATCACACATAATAAATATAACATTTTTATTCATTCAATTTATACTGGTTGTTTAGTTTTGTCGTTTATATTGTCGCCATATGGCCCAAAAATGAATCAATAGTGTTAATACAATTATCGCAAAAATTATGCCTGAAATAGGTCTATTTATATAGTCAAATAATGTATCTATACGTGCCTGACTAGCACGGAATTTTTGTTCCATAATACTTCCTAGCACCATTCCAAGAATGATTGGAACAATTGGTAAATCAAGTCTCTTTAATATGTATCCTAATACACCAAAAACCGCACACATTATGCAATCAATCATGGAATTTCTCAGTGTGTAAACACCAACAAAAGAAAGGCCTAAGATTGTGATACCCAAGAAGCGCTGTGGTATCTGAATTATTTTGAGGAGAGATTTTGTGGCAAACAATAAGAATATCATCACAATAATATTTATTAAAAATAAACTTTCGTAAAGTCCGTACACAAAATCAATATGATTTGCGAATAGATCTGGACCGGGAATAATACTATGAACATAAAAAACTGAAAGCATCATTGCTGTTAGAGCTTCCCCGGGGATACCAAGCGCTAAAAGTGGTATCATCGCTGCTGCTGGAACAGCGTTATTCGCAGCTTCAGCAGCGATAATGCCTTCGGGTGCCCCCTTACCAAATCTCTCTGGCTTTTTAGAAATACCTCTGGCTATGTTGTAGGAAAAAAATTGCGCCAAGAATTCACCTACACCAGGGATTATTCCCATTATTACCCCCATACCTGCAGAAATTAGAGCAACAGTTTTGTATTTAATTAGATCAAATAAGCCTTCAAGTTTTTTACCTTTTAGAGTAGGCATTGAGACTCGCTTGTCGTCCCCAATAAGAAGAATAAATGCTTGCGAAACTGCAAATAAACCCAGCAATATAGTAATTAAATCAACACCTGATAAGAGCCACGATTGGTCAAAAGTAAATCGCTTTGTATATTTAACGTTTTCCATACCAATCGTGCTAATAAACATCCCGAAAAAAACTAACATTCCAGCTATTAAGGTTTGCTTTCGATGTGAAATAACAACTAAAACCAATCCTAATAAAGCCGCCATCAATATGTCTCTAGAGCCGAATAATGGGGCTACCTTGGCTATTAAGGATGTCATCAAAATAAGAGCTATTATTGAGAAAATACCACCAGTAAATGAAGACCAATAGGCCAAAGTGATTGCTCGTCTTGCTTTATTGTCTTTCGTCATGCTGTAACCATCATAGGTAGTCAATGCATTAACAGGAGTACCAGGAGTGTTAATCAAGATTGCTGGAATTGCGCCACCATACATTGCTGAACCGTAAATACCCAAAAGCACAGTAATACCAATAATTGGTTCCATACTGTAGGTTGCAGGAAGCAAAATAGCAATCGCCACGGCCGGTCCAACCC
>CAZSHL010000038.1:0-10873 GCA_964606585.1 uncultured Piscirickettsiaceae bacterium | reverse complement strand
GTTTCTGGCTTGAAATATTTAAATGTTAACCAGTCATTTACACGTAATATAATTAATGAAAGTCAAGGTCAAAGTGACCATATACTTCAATTCTTGTTCCAACATATTATCAAACCAGAGTTCCAAGTCAGATTTCGTTGGCGTAACAATTCAATTGCCATCTGGGACAATCGAATTACACAACACTACGCTGTTCTTGATTATTTACCGAATATTCGACATATGCATCGTGTGACTGTTCTTAACGACAAAAGAGTGAGATAGTTTGATTTAGAGTTTACTAAAACTACTTTTTATATCTGAAATTAAGTCTTTTGTATCCTCAAGACCTATATTAAGTCGAATAAGATGTTTGCCATCATGTACCCATTTGCCATCTCGTTTATACTGTCTTGCAGTTACAAGGCTTTTAAAACCGCCCCAGCTATAACCCATACCAAACATTTCTAGAGAATTCATAAATATAGCTATTTGCTCTTCGGTGTAGTTGTCTTTAAAGGTAAAGGAAAAAAGTCCTGATGCTCCAATAAAGTATTTTTTCCATAAATGATGCTGAGGATGTGAATCAAACCCTGGATGAATAACGGTATCAACAATTTCAACTGATTTTAGCCATCTAGCAATTTCATACGCTGACCTTTCGTGCGCCTGCAGTCTGACTTTGAGAGATCTTAAACCTCTTAATGCTAGGTAGCAGTCATATGAATTTGTATAGTTTTCAATCGTATGAAGATATTCATTGAATGGTTTTGAGTGTTTCTTGTTTACAGTCACACAGCCTAACAAAACATCTGAATAGCCACAAATATATTTGGTAGCAGAGTGGATTGAAATGTCAATTCCAATGTCTAGTGGCTTGAAATATAAAGGTGTTGCCCAAGTACTATCAATAATAGTCGTAATGTTGGATTTTTTTGCCACTTCTACTATTGCAGTTAAATCTTGAATTTCAAAAGTATTCGAACCTGGAGACTCAAGATAAATTAATCTTGTTTTATTATTGACATACGAATCAATTTCAGCACCTATGTTAGATTCTATACGAGTTATCTTGATGTCAAACTTGCCAAGAACTCTATCGCAAAACCTTGCCGTCGGACCATAGACATTATCAACAATTAGTACCTCATCTCCACTTTTTGTAAACGCCATTAATGCATTAATAATTGCATTAATTCCTGAAGAAAAAGCAAATGAACTATACCCATTTTCAAGACCACACATCGCTTCCTCAAAAGCCTTTTGAGTTGATAGACCACTGGTACCATAGGTAATACCCGAATATTTACCTTGATGGTTTGAATGCATATCTTCGTAGGTCTCAAACAATACCGTTGACCCGCTTTGAATTGTGGGGTTGATAGTTCTAATTTTGTGTCCTCCATAACTATCACTATAATCATGAAAACCGACTACTTTGCTGTGCTTATCCATTGCTCAACTTACAGAATTAAATTGAATCCCATAATAGGTGTAATTATGTATTTTGTCCAGTAATATTTTTGTCATTAGGTATTAATCAAAATTAATTAATTCACTTATTGCGGGACAGTATAAGGCCACCTTTGTTGGCAAATGAAAAACATCTTGGAGGATATCTTTATATTTCATAACTTGCTTTCGATGTAAGTTTTTTTGACGTTCAATAAAATCGTCTATAGTCTCGTCCTCTAGAGGTTTTGCGGTTTTGAAATCGATAATCCATAAAACCTCGTCCTCTATAAACAATCGATCAATGATAACTGTAGACGAAGTATCACTGTATTCTGCCTCAACCTGAGTAGACTCTCTATCTTTAAACAACCAGTCAAACAATTTGTCCTTTTTCGTGTTTTGCGTTAGTTGACAAACCTCCTGTGCATATGAATTAACAAGTTTGCGGGGAAGCCCCAATTCAAGCAACTTTAATTCTGCATGTTTTATGGTTGGCGCAAAGACTCCCATTTCAAAATAGTAATGCACTAGAGATCCCAAAGCGCTTTGATATGAGGATTTTGCGCTCATTGCTATATTTTGACCTTCATTTGTCTCTATATTTCCTCTCTTTTGATGTACTGGAATTTCTTTATAGCGCCTAAAAAGAGGTGAAATTTTTTGTTCATTTATATTACCCAAAGAGTCATCCATGGACTTTATAGGTTGTTGAAAAAATGGACTTAACAATTCAAAAAATGTATTACTTGGCGCAGCACCTTTCTCAGTTAGGCAACCCAGCAAGTGTATCTTATGTTTTGCTCTTGTCATAGCGACATAGAGAATGCGCATGATCTCATAATGGTTTTGTTTTTTTTCAATATGTTTCAAATATTGATAGGTTTGTGATTCATTAATCTCATCTGCTGATTTAATTGGGGCAAGCAATAAAGCGCTATTTGAGAATTCTTTCATTTGTATAAGTTGTGCCTGTTCATTTCTCTGGGATCTCCCGAGACCTGGCAAAATGACGACATCAAACTCAAGACCCTTAGCCTGATGAATTGTCATAAGCTTCAAATTAGATGCCTTAGATGGTGCATATAAATATTTCAGCATCGACTCGATAGTTTCTATATTTAATTGATTTTTAATCTCACAATCATTTAATAGGTTCATATACTGGGATTTTATATCTCTCTGTTGCATATCTAGTTCTTCATGCGGATGCAACTGATTGAGAGCATAACTAAATCGTTCAACAAAAGAAAAGCGACCAACATTAGCTATTGCCTCCGAAATAGCTAAATAGAGGTGTTTTGCTCGAGTCTGACTGTCCTGATCTAGTTTCATTAATGTTGCATTGTCCTTTAGTTGATGAAAAATTGTCTTCTCAGTTGATGAACTCAATATAACCAAATCTTTTAATCTTAATCCACACCAAGGCGCTCGGAGAATTGATAGCCACGCTAATTTATCAGCCAAACTAAGAATTGCACGTGTCAAACTAATTAAATCTCTTGTAAATAAATGAGACCTTAATGGTAGCGTTTTGATAGTCTCAAAATCAATACCATGTAACCGTAGAGCTTCCATGATTTCATTCAAATGACTTCTTGACCTGACCAAAACTGCAATTTCTTGGTTAGGCTCTAGCGCAAAAGTTTGTTTAACAATGCTGACTACTTGCTCAGCTTCTTGTTGATATTGCATGTAGGTATATTGATAAAAATTAACCGCATTCTCAATTACTCTATCACTAGCAGAGTTGGAATTTGCATATCGAATAGCACCATGAATCATGTTATCTTTAGTAGGGAAAATACTAGAGAAAAATTTATTGTTACAATCAACTACACTTTTATTTGATCTGAAATTTTGATTAAGCAATAATGAGTTAATCTCAACATTGGAAATGCCATTTTTTTTAACCTCAAGAAATATACCCACCTGTGATTCTCGAAAGCGGTATATAGATTGCATCGGATCACCAACCAAAAAAATTGTTTTACCGTCATCTCGTTGCCAATTTTCCAGTAATTTCTCAATAAGAACTAACTGCGCATAGGAGGTATCCTGAAATTCATCAATCAAGAGGTGGTTAATTTGGTAATCAAGAAATAATGCTATATCGTTTACGTTTTCGCGACTATCAAGAGCTCTGATGGCCCGAAGACCAACCTCTGAAAAATCCTCAACTCCCAATTCGCTGAAAATAAGCTTTAAATTCGCTGCAGCTAATTTAAGTACTTCGCTGATATCTCTTAGAACTCTGTTTGAAGACTCTTCAAGGTATTCGTCAGGTAAAAAATTTAACTCTACCAACTGTTCTTGTAGGAAATTATCCTTTTGCAATCCAGAAAAAATTAACAATAATTCTTTCTTTTGTTTCTTTAGATTAGCAGGAAAACCTAAATTCTTGTCAATTTTCTTACGCCATTGCCCTCCTTTTGTCATACACAATTCACTCAGAATTTTCCATTCTTCAAGATCACTGATTTCTGTACCAGGGAGCTTTTTTATTTGCCTGACCTCGAGACGAGAATTTGCCGATATGAGATTGAAAAAGTCTTGGTCAAAATATTTGGTCGCAACTTTTTTAAGGCTTTTTAGATGCTCAGTAATTATTTGCTGTGCTGCATGCTCCAAAATATCGATATCGAGAACCTCAGTAAGATAAAGTTTGCGTAACCACTGTTCACGCTTTGCCAACATTCTTGTTACTAAACGATAAAACTTATCAACGTCGTTATCTAAATGAAGAAGAACAGTGGAGATGACTTCCTCATATTCACTGTCCTCAATCAATAAAAGTGTTTTTTCTGCAGCCTTTTGATATAGGTATTCGTACTCATATCTTTCAGCCATTACCCTAGAAGGAATTAGATTTTCGATGGTGGGATATCTTGTAACAATTAGACTTGATAATGAATCGATTGTGCTAATCTTAATTCGTGAAGGATTAAAGAATATATCCCAACCTCTGTCATTTGCTCTTTCCAATGCTTTGTTTGCGAGCTCCCAAGTAAGTTTTTTGTGAGCAGACTTTGGAGCGGGTTTCTTTGATTCATCTAACGATTTAATCACTCTGTATTTAAGTTCATCAGCCGCCTTGTTGGTAAAGGTCATGGCTAAAATATTCTCAGGTTCATCTGAAATACTTAATAATTTAAGGTATCGCTGAGTCAGTAGTTCAGTTTTGCCCGAACCTGCTGGTGCTTGAACAATATATGATGTTCCTAAATCGAGCGCTTGATCTCTTTGAGTTTGGTCATTCACATCGAATCAGGCGCACTTACCCCTAATAGTGTTAGCCCATTTACAAGTATTTGCTTGGTAGCAAATACAAGACTCAACCTTGCTTGTGATAGTGTTATATCATCAATTAAAAAAGGGCAGTCATTGTAATAACTATGGAAGTTGTTCGCTAATTCTCTTAAGTAGTATGCTAACTGGTGTGGTTCATAATGAAGAGCCGAAGACTCGACTACACCTTGATAACGATTAAGTTGCTTAATAAGGATCTTTTCAGTGGCTTCGTTAAGTAAGCTAAGATTGGCTTTTTTTAAGTCAAATTGAATACCTTTTTCTTCAGCTTGCCTAAAAACTGAACAAATTCGTGCATGTGCGTATTGAATATAAAAAACGGGATTTTCATTTGTTTTGGATTTTGCCAAATCAAGATCGAAGTGCATATGTTGTTCAGACTTTCTGAGAATATAAAAAAAACGTGCAGCATCATTGCCTACCTCATTGCGCAATTGTTCTAGAGTGACGAAGGAGCCACTTCGTGTTGACATTTGCATTTTCTCGCCACCTCTGTAGAGATTTGCAAACTGCACAAGCAAAATTACTAATTTATTGGGGTCATGCTTTAGTGCTGCAATAGAGGCTTTAACACGAGCTATATAGCCATGGTGATCAGCACCCCAAATATTTATTATCTTGTCATAACCACGTTCAAATTTTTCTAAATGATAAGCAATATCTGAAGCAAAATAAGTGTGTATGTTGTTATCACGTACTACAACCCGATCTTTTTCATCACCAAAATCAGTAGTTTTAAACCAAAGCGCCTCATCTTTTTCATAAATATAGCCAGCTTTCTGTAAAGTCTCAATAGCGCTCTGTGCAATGCCATTGTCAATTAATGATTGCTCTGTAAACCATTGCTCATAATTAACCCCAAATTCAGCCAAATCATTCTTGATACCTTCAAGTATTGAATTAATGCCAATTTGAAATATGGTAGTAAAGTCATTACCCAACAAAGATTTGGTTTTACTAATTAGCTCATCGATATGTTTCTCTTTATCACCCCCCTCACTTCCATCTTTACAGATATCTTCATTTATTTTTGATGCAAACTCCTGCCATTTTTTGTCATACTTAAGTGCGATTTCTTTTGCAATTGACTTAATATAATTGCCTTGATAAGCATTATCTGGAAACCTCAGTTTTTCACCCACAGCCTCTAAATAACGCATAAAGATGCTTACAGTTAGAATATCCATCTGCCTTCCTGCATCATTGACGTAATATTCATTATCAACTTCAAAACCAATCGCTCTTAAAAGGTTTGCTAGTGTTGCCCCATATGCAGCTCCTCTCCCATGACCAACATGCAACGGCCCGGTCGGATTTGCAGAGACAAACTCTAAAAGTATCCTTTGCCCCTTTCCGGTACTTGAACTACCATAAGATTTGGTTTGACTTATAATTTCATTAACTACTTCTGTATTGGACTCCTCGGATAGGAAGAAATTAATAAAACCTGGACCAGCTATTTCCATTTTGTTAATAAAATCGGAATCATATAAATGTCCCACAATAGCTTGTGCAAGTTCTTTAGGCGAACAGTTATTTTGCTTGGCAAGAACTAATGCAATATTTGTTGCGTAGTCGCCATGCCTCTGATCTTTCGTATGGTCTATTCGAATTTTGCTAGGTAAAGCATTTATAGTACCGTTAGCAACAAGAGCCGAAAGGCTTTGGTTAAGCAAATTTTGCAACTTCTCTGTCATCATTAGCTAGCCAGTATGAATAAATATAGTTAATATTTTAGTTTATCTCTAGACTTCATATATGGAGCAATATAAAAAACCTTAATCCATATAACTTGGACTTTATCAACTAATGTGCCTCTTGCCAACTGTTGCCTACTCCGATGTCCACAATCAAAGGAACATTGAGTGATGCCGAATCTTCCATGATTTGACGTATTTTTTCAGCATATTTTTTGGCATTATTAGCGGGCATTTCAAACACTAATTCGTCATGTACCTGCATAATCATTTTGATATTATTATTTTCATTATCAATCCAATCTTGAATAGTTAACATAGCCTTTTTTATGATGTCAGCAGATGTTCCTTGCATGGGAGCATTAATTGCAGTCCTAAGAGCATGCTGTTTTTGAACTTTATTCTTAGAGTGAACTTGTGGAAGATATAACCTTCTACCTAAAATTGTTTCCACGAAACCTTGCGATTTTGCTTTCTCTTTTGTAACATCCATATATTCTAAAACACCAGGATAATTTTCAAAATAACCTTCAATATAGTTTTTAGCTTCTGTTCTAGTTACGCCAATTTGTTTTGCTAGACCAAATGCACTCATCCCATAAATCAAGCCAAAATTAATTGCTTTCGCTTTTCGTCGCTGATCTTTAGTGACGTCCGATAATTGCGTCTCAAAGACCTGTGAGGCGGTAGCAATATGTACGTCAACATTATCCGTAAAAGCTTTAAGGAGATTCTTGTCCTTAGAAATATGAGCCATAATTCTTAACTCTATTTGTGAATAATCAGCTGCAACAATGATGTTTTTTGCCTCAGCTACAAAGGCTGATCTGATACGAGCGCCTTCCTTTGTACGAATAGGAATGTTTTGAAAATTAGGCTTTGAAGAAGACAGTCTACCTGTTGCTGTGACAGCCTGATGATAAGATGTATGCAAACGACCCGTTTCTCTATTTATTTGTTTCGGTAATGTTTCGAGATAAGTGGAATTAAGTTTAGTCAGAGTGCGATATGACATGATTAAATCTACAAGTGGGTGTTCAAGTGACTTGAGAGACTCTTCATTGGTTGAAGGTTGACCTTTTGCCGTTGTTTTTTTAGGTTCAAGCCCTAAACCCTCTGCACTAAACAAAATTTGCTGAATTTGCTTTGGCGAATCAAGATTAAAAACTTCTCCAGCTATTTCAAATGCTCTATCTTTAATTTTCTCCATTTCAGACTTTATTTGCAATTGCTGTTTGAACAACGAATCCACATTAACAAGGGCGCCATTGCGCTCTAATTTCATCATTGTCTTTACTAGAGGTAATTCCAAGTCTTGATAAAGTGAAACTAGTTTTGGATACTGCTCAAGCCTTTGTTGTAGTGCCTTGTTTAACTCATAGGTTACAATGACATCTTCACAAGCGTATGGAACTGCCTCACCAAGATCTACCTGATTGAATGTCAATTGCTTTTTACCACTACCTGCAATATCTGAATAATGAATTGTCTTGTGACTAAGATAATACTCCGACATATCATCCATGTTGTGACGCGTCGCTATTGAATTTAAGCAATACGACTTCACCATGGTGTCGTCAACAATGCCGCATAGGTCGATATCTATATTAGCTAGAATGTGGGCATCATATTTTAAGTTTTGTCCAATCTTACCAATATTAGTATTTTCAAGAATTGGTTTGATAGCATCTAAAACCATTTCCCTGGATAACTGCTCTGGAGCGTCTAGATAATCATGACCAATAGGAACATAATAACTTGTCATGTCAAGTAAAAAAACTAAACCAACTATCTCAGCAGTCATGTAGTTAAGGCTGTTGGTTTCAAGATCAAATACAAAACTACTGCTGTACGATAATTCCTTTAATAGACTATCAAAATGAACCTTTTCCAAGACGAGTCTCTGTTCATAATCTTCCAAATTAAACACGCTGACTTCATCTTCTGTTTTAATATGTTGAACTGGGACTGTCTCTTCTTTCGGAACTTCTTCTTCAATTTTACCTAGCTGTTTCAACCAATTAGAGAAGCCATATTGAGCAAAAAGAGAGGCAAGTTCCTGTTTATCCTCACCAGGTTCTTCCTGAAAAATATCTATAGGCAAGTTTATGTCGCACTTAAGTTTTACCAATTTATATGAAAGATCAATTAGTTCAAATGAGCTTCTTAATTTTTCACCAATCTTGCCCGATATTTTTTCAGCATTAAACTTAACTCCATCGATATCACCATATAATTGTAGCCATTTAGCAGCGGTTTTTGGTCCAACACCTGGCACTCCAGGTATATTGTCAGAAGAATCGCCAGTTAATGCCAGTAAATCTCTAATTTGATGTGGCTTAACACCCATTTTCTCCTCAACCTTTTGGGCATCATAAAGTTTACCCTTCATGTCTAATTGATTAGTTTGTTGATTCACAAGTTGATAAAGATCCTTGTCACTGCTTGCAATGATGGACTGAATATTCCTTTTTTCTGCAAGTTTAACTATGGTTGCAATGACATCGTCTGCCTCAACGTCATCTATACAAAGGAAATGAAACCCCATCGCCCTTACGATCTTATAAAGCGGCTCTATTTGTATAATTAAGGCTTCATCTGCTGGCCTTCTGTTCTCTTTATATTGCGGATACATGTCATGCCTAAAATTTGAACCTTTTGAATCAAATACCAAAATAATTTTATTTTTAGGATATTGTCTCTGAAGGTGCTTAATAGAATTAATTACGCCAAATATTGCACCTGTTGGGAACCCATCTTCATTACTTAAATTTGATGATAATGTCGAAAAATAGGAACGAAATAAGAATGCCGTACCGTCGACTAAAATGAGTTGCTGAGACATACAATAATTTTACCTATAATCTTAACAATTGTTATACCAAAAGAAACAATGAAAAGCTCCATCAAAGCATCATATTCTTGGCTATGATTGTTATTGTTAGTTAAAATATGATTATGCCTGACGCACTAATTACTGCAGATAATATTTCTCTTAATCATCAAGGAAAAAATATCCTAGATGACATAAGTTTCACATTACACTCAGGAGAATTTATTACTCTGATTGGACCAAATGGAGCTGGGAAAAGCTCACTAATTAAAATCCTTCTAGGTTTAATTAAGCAAGATACGGGTAAGGTTAAATATGATAAAAATATACGCTTTGGTTATACACCGCAAACATTTTCACCAAACAAATTTATTCCCATATCTGTGATAGACTTTTTATCTTTGAATCAGAAAGTCGAGGCTAGTTATATCAATGAAATAATTCAATTAACAGGCATAGAGAATACCCTTGACTCTCCTTTAAAGAAACTATCCGGAGGTGAGTTACAAAAAGTTCTGTTAACAAGAGCGCTACTAAATAAACCAAACGTACTGTTTCTAGATGAGCCCGCACAAAACCTAGACATTGATGGACAAATGCAATTATATAAATTGATTCAAGAAATTCACCAAAACAACAATTGTGCTGTGTTGATGGTTTCTCACGATCTTCACAGAGTTATGAAGGAGTCTACTCAAGTACTATGTCTATATCATCATATTTGCTGTCAGGGGCATCCAGAGTCTATTCTAAAGAATGCTCAATTTAATGATTTATTTGCAGATCAAATAAATGAATTAATGACTACATACGAACATCATCATAACCACCAACATGAACATTAAGTAGAGAATAAATATGATGTTCCTGATATAATCTAGCTCTTTTTTTATTCCGGTATAGTTAAATATGAAAAATATTATTGAATCTGCCTTTGAGGATAGGAATCATCTTACTCCAGATTCAGCAAGTAATGAAATTAAAGAAGCTGTTGCAGAAACGATAAATCTCTTGGATTCAGGAAAAGCGAGAATCGCTGAACAAAGAGGAGTTGGAGACTGGCATGTTAATCAATGGTTGAAGAAAGCTGTTCTTCTTTCATTTAGGCTGGACGATAATAAGCCTATTTCAACAGGATATACTCAATATTTTGATAAGGTGCCTTCTAAATTTGTAAACACTACTCTAGAAGAATTTCAAACTAAAGGAGTTCGCGTAGTGCCGCCTGCAACCGCAAGAAAAGGTTCGTTTATAGCTCAAGATACGGTTTTAATGCCATCTTTTGTCAATATTGGTGCATATGTTGATTCTGGAACAATGGTTGACACATGGGCTACTGTTGGCTCATGTGCTCAAATAGGGAAAAATGTACACCTTTCAGGCGGTGTTGGTATAGGTGGTGTCCTTGAGCCTTTACAAGCAAATCCTACTATTATTGAAGATAATTGCTTTATCGGTGCACGTTCCGAAGTTGTTGAGGGTGTAATTGTTGAAGAAGGCTCAGTAATTTCAATGGGTGTCTATATTGGACAATCAACTAAAATCTTTAACCGTGAAACTGGTGAAGTTACTTTTGGGCGAATACCCGCAGGCTCTGTTGTTG
>CAZSHL010000037.1:0-11240 GCA_964606585.1 uncultured Piscirickettsiaceae bacterium | reverse complement strand
TGGGCCTGACTTAGTTGGTGGCTCCCACTTCTCTGCGGTATCCTTATTAGGTAGTCCCCATTTAGCTGAAGTAACTTTTTCAGGGGAAACATCTCCCTGATATTGCATGTTTTCTTTTCCATAATAGTAGCCTCCAATCAATATAATTATCAGAGTGACTATTACTACAATAAGTTTTCTTTTCATATCTTATGAACAGTTTAATTATCCCGAATCCATTGTGCCACTTCTTTTGCATAATAGGTAAGAATTGCATCGGCACCGGCTCGTTTAAAACAGGTAAGTGTCTCAAGTACGACAGGTTTTTCTTTAATCCAGCCATTGGCGCTAGCAGCCTTCAGCATGGCATATTCACCGCTGACATGATAGGCAAAAGTTGGAACTCCAAAAGAATTTTTGACGTTAGTCAGGATATCGAGATAAGGTAATCCAGGTTTAATCATTACCATGTCTGCACCCTCTGCAATATCCTTTTCAACTTCATGGATAGCTTCGTTGCTATTTGCTGGATCCATTTGATAGGTTTTTTTGTCGGATTTGCCAAGATTGGTCGATGAACCAACTGCATCTCTGAAAGGGCCATAAAAAGAAGAGGCATACTTGGCAGAATAGGCCAAAATATTGGTATGGATAAAGCCGTTTTTTTCTAACGCTACTCTGATTGCGCCTATTCTGCCATCCATCATGTCAGATGGGGCGACAATGTCGGCACCTGCTTTAGCATGTGAGATAGCTTGCTTAATCAGCACTTCGACAGTCTCATCATTTACGACATAACCTTCTTTATCTATCAGACCATCCTGGCCATGACTAGTAAACGGATCAAGTGCCACATCAGTAATGACCAGCAGATCAGGAAAATTACGTTTTAATTCTCGAACCGCTCTTTGAATTAATCCATCTGAATTATACGACTCCTGTGCTTCTTCAGATTTTTTATCGGCTGAAATAACTGGAAATAGTGCAATAGCGGGAATTTTCAAGTCTAAGATTTCTTTCGCTTCTAGCAATAATTGATCGATACTAAGACGCTCAATGCCTGGCATAGATTGGATTTTTTCTCTTTGATTCTGACCCTCAATAATAAATATGGGGTAAATCAAATCAATTACACTGAATGAGGACTCACGAACGAGCGAACGAATGTTTAAGTGTTTTCTCAATCTTCTAGGTCTATGAGTTAAAATAGCCATACTCTTTTATCAAAAACAAAAAACCGATTATACAATAATGAAACAAACTTCCGATACCCTTACTAGCTTATCTAGTGTCAATAAAGCATTTATCAAGCCATTACCAAACTCAAGGAAAATTTTTGTTAACGGTTCACGTTCTGATATTCAAGTGCCAATGAGAGAAATTAACCTAACTGATACGATTGGTGATTTGGCTGAAAAAAATGACCCAGTTCATGTTTATGATACATCTGGACCATATACAGATCCAAACAAAAGAATCAACTTTAGGGATGGGATTGAGCAATATAGAAGTAAGTGGATTGAGGAACGTGGCGATACTGAAATACTTGATAATTTTAGTTCAAGTTATTGCAGAGATCGCCTTAATGATAAGAATCTTGATGAGCTTAGGTTTGAGCATTTACGTAAGCCGAGACGCGCCAAAAGCGGACAAAACGTAAGTCAAATGCACTATGCTAGACAAGGCATAATCACCCCTGAAATGGAATTTATCGCAATTCGTGAAAACTGTCGCTGGCAGGAATATAAAGACCAGATTGGTCAGCATAAGGGTGAGGATTTTGGTGCTTCGATTCCTGAAATTATTACCCCTGAATTCGTAAGGGATGAGGTTGCCCGTGGTAGGGCTATTATTCCCTGCAACATTAACCATCCTGAATCCGAACCTATGATAATCGGAAGAAATTTTCTAGTTAAGATTAATGGTAATATTGGAAATTCAGCGCTTGGTTCCTCTATTGACGAGGAAGTTGACAAAATGGTTTGGGGAATACGCTGGGGTGCGGACACTATCATGGATCTTTCAACAGGAAAGAATATCCATGAAACGCGTGAATGGATTATTCGTAATTCACCGGTTCCGATAGGAACAGTACCAATCTATCAGGCGTTAGAAAAGGTTAATGGGGTAGCAGAAGATTTAAACTGGGAGGTATTTAGAGACACTCTGATTGAACAAGCAGAGCAGGGCGTTGATTATTTTACCATCCATGCTGGAGTAAGACTTAAATATGTTCCTATGACCGCCAAGCGTGTCACTGGAATTGTATCTCGTGGCGGTTCCATTATGGCTAAATGGTGTTTAGCACATCACCAGGAAAGCTTTCTTTATACGCGTTTTGAAGAAATCTGCGAAATTATGAAGTCCTATGATGTAGCATTTTCTCTTGGCGATGGCCTTAGACCTGGCTCTATAGCTGATGCCAATGATGAAGCCCAGTATGGAGAATTGGAAACTTTGGGTGAACTAACAAAGATTGCCTGGAAGCATGATGTGCAAACTTTTATTGAAGGGCCTGGGCATATCCCTATGCATATGATTAAGGAAAATATGGATAAACAGTTAAGAGAGTGCGGTGAGGCGCCTTTTTACACTTTAGGCCCCTTGACTACTGATATAGCGCCAGGATATGACCATATCACGTCAGCCATTGGTGCTGCCCAGATTGGTTGGTATGGTTGCGCGATGCTTTGTTATGTAACCCCAAAAGAACATCTGGGTCTACCCAATAAAGATGATGTCAAAAGTGGCATTATTACATATAAAATAGCGGCTCATGCTGCAGACCTAGCAAAAGGACACCCTGGTGCACAAATCCGTGATAATGCGCTATCTAAGGCGAGATTTGAGTTCAGATGGGAGGATCAATTTAATCTCTCGCTGGACCCTGATACGGCACGATCTTTCCACGACGAAACTCTACCTAAACAAGCTGCAAAGACAGCCCATTTCTGTTCCATGTGTGGACCAAAGTTCTGTTCAATGAAAATTACTCAAGAAATTAAAGAATTAGATAAAAAACAAGTTGCTAAGATAAAAGAAATCCAGCTCGAGATGGATAAGAAGTCGGAAGAATTTTTACAAAATGATAGTAAAATATATTTAAAAGAGGGCGTCTAATTTATTTGTGGAATTAACAACTTAATAAGCTGATCTGTAACCCCTCTGTTATCTTCAATTATTTGTTTTGCGTTTTTACCAATCACAATCCTTCTTTTTTCATCCAACAACAGCTCTGCAATTGTGCGCATCAACTTATCTGCATCGGGTATTTGGATAGCGCCATCATTGTCAATCAGCAGCTGTGAGATATACTCAAAGTTGAATACGTGAGGTCCAAAAATAACGGGCTTAGCACTAGCAGCGGCTTCAAGCATGTTTTGACCACCATCTCTTGTCAAACTGCCACCAATAAAAGCAATATCACAAATGCTATAGTACGACATTAATTCTCCCATGCTGTCACCAAGAAGAATCTCGGTTTCTTTTTCGCATGGATCTCCATCAGAGCGCCTTTTCACATTTAATTTGCTTTCAATAATAAGTCTATGGACTTGATCAAATCTTTCAGGATGTCTCGGGATGATTACCAATAATGCATCAAATTTATCTTTATGTTTTATATAACTTTGAAGTATTTGCTTTTCTTCACCGGAGCGTGTGCTAGCAAAAACTACAACACGCCTATTGCCAGTTATATGATGTAAGTTTTCAGTTATTTTAGTATCAGCCGATAGATTGCTATCGAACTTTAACGACCCGATTGTGTGCAGGGTGTCAGGGTTTGCGCCAAGTTTTAAAAACCTTTCACTTGAGTTTTTGTTCTGTGAAGCAATTATGGTTATTTTTTTGATAGTTTCGTGCGTTAATTTTGCGCTTGATTTTTGATATTTATCAAGGGAGTTTTGAGAAAGCCTTGCATTGACTAAGGCTGTTGGAATGTCATGCTGGTGAAGGAAATCAATAAGATTTGGCCACAGCTCTGTCTCAAGCAGGATACAGATTTCTGGTTTTATGCTTGTTAAAAAGCGTTTTAGTGCAAAAGGTAGGTCGAATGGAAAAAAGCAATGTTCTACTTTGTCACCATAGTAACTCTTTACTGCTTTTGAGCCAGTTGAAGTTGTTGTTGTTATAAGGATTGTGTGTTGAGAATATAAATCAATAAGTTTGTCAATAAGAGGTCTAGCTGCGTGAAATTCCCCCACCGAAACGCAGTGCAACCATATTACCCTTTCTGCATTGATGTTGATACTTCCCAGTTGATTTCTTAGCTTAGACTTCCATAAATCTTTATCACACTCTTTTTTGATTAATTTAATAATTGCTATTGGCAAATAGAGATAAAGCAATAGGGTGTATATGGTTCTGTTCATTTGTAATCTTTGAGAAACCTATTGTTTGGGGCTTATAGTAACAAAAAAGGTATAATGCTTCGTTTGTATTATAGCTATTTCATTTGGCTCCATTGGAGTCTATTTTTTTATCTGAGAATGTATCTGACTTATGAAGTTTGTAGATTCGGCTAGCATTAGAATAGAGGCAGGGAGCGGTGGTGCTGGGTGTCTTAGCTTTCGTCGTGAAAAATATATACCTGATGGTGGACCTGATGGCGGTGATGGCGGTGACGGCGGTAGTGTCTATTTTCGTGGTCAGGAAGGTCTTAACACGCTCAGTGAATTTCGCTATAAAAGACTTTTTCGAGCCAAAAATGGTCAACCAGGAATGGGTAGGGATAGGCGTGGAAAATCCTCAGATGATGTTTATATTGAAGTGCCATTAGGAACCAAAATTTATGACCTAGAGACAGATGAACTTATCGGTGAAATTGTAAACCATGAACAATCCTTATTGGCAGCTAAAGGCGGGTTTCATGGTTTAGGTAATGCGAGATTCAAGTCCTCCATTAATCGTGCTCCAAGACAGACTTCGCCAGGTACACCTGGTGAATCAAGAGAAATAGGTCTAGAACTTAGTGTGATGGCTGACGTTGGTCTGCTAGGCATGCCTAATGCCGGAAAATCAAGCCTAATCAGGCAAGTCTCCGGGGCACGCCCAAAGGTTGCTGATTATCCATTTACCACACTGCATCCTAATTTAGGTGTGGTTACTGCAGGTGTCTTGGATTACGTTATGGCAGATATACCTGGAATAATAAAAAAAGCTAGTGAAGGTGCCGGTCTAGGGTTTGAATTTCTCAGGCATTTGACAAGAGCGAGGTTGCTTCTACATGTTATCGACATCTTACCTGGTGACGGATCTAATCCGGCAGAAAATTATCAGGCTATTGAGTCTGAATTGTTGAAGTTTGATCAAGAACTATACAACAAACCAAGAATTCTCGCCATTAATAAGGTAGATTTGCTTTCAAATAATGAAGAAAAAAAAGTAATTGATGAATTTCTACAAAAGATTGATTACAATGGCACAGTATTTAACATATCAGCTTTAAACGGTAAGGGATGTAAATCCCTGATATTTGGGTTAGCTGAATTAATCAAGAGCGGTGATAATGAAGAATAAATGTTGGGTTGTTAAAATAGGTTCAGCTCTTTTAACTAATAATGGCCAAGGAATAGATAAAAGCCTGATTGCAAATTGGGTGGAACAAATAGTCGAACTAAAGAGTCAAAGCATTGATGTCATTTTGGTATCTAGCGGTTCGATAGTTGAGGGCATGAAACGTCTTAATTGGAATCAAAAGCCTAACGATGTTCATAAGCTTCAAGCAGCTGCTGCAGTTGGACAGATGGGATTAATTCAGGCTTATGAATCACTCTTTACTAAACACAATATTCATACTGCACAGATTCTATTAACGCGCGACAATCTAACTGACTCAAAGCGGTTTGAAAATATTACCGCAACTTTAGACAACTTATTACAGTTTGGTACAGTGCCTGTAATTAATGAAAATGATACGGTTGCTACGGAAGAAATTAAATTCGGTGATAATGACACCTTAGCTGCACTAGTCACCAATCTGATTAATGCCGATAAATTAATCATATTAACCGATCAACATGGTGTGTTTGATGAAGATCCGAGGAATAATAGTGAAGCAAAATTAATTGATAAAATTCACTACAAAGATGAGAGACTAGAGAGAGTAGCTGGCAAAGGCGGAAGCACTTTTGGATCTGGTGGTATGTATTCAAAAGTTATGGCTGCAAAGACAGCAACTGAGTCGAAAACATCAACTCATATTGCTTGGGGTAGAGAAGAAAATGTACTGAAGAAAATATTGCAAGGACAACATATAGGGACAATAATTCATTGTTAGTATTTATTGGATTGGGCTCTAATTTAAAAGGACCCAGAGTACAAATAAACTCAGCACTCAGCTCACTGAAAAATCTGTGCGACACAGAAGTTTTGGCTGTTTCTAGTTTTTATCAATCGAAACCGCTACTTGGAATGCCTGGATCAGATTATCTCAATGTTGTGTGTAAAATTGAAACTAGTATAGGTGCTCTTGATTTATTGAAACAATGCCAACAAATAGAGAATAGACAGCACCGTGTTAGAGATGTTAGGTGGGGTTCGAGAACTATTGATTTGGACATTTTGATTTATGGGGATGAGATTATTACGACGAAAGAACTCAATATTCCTCACCAAGAAATGAATAAGCGGAATTTTGTCCTACTTCCGCTTTTTGAGATTGAGCCAGAGCTGGTTTTGCCAGTTTTTGGTAGTTTAAAGGAATTAGTAGAAAAAATTGACGCATCGTGCATAATAAAACTATGAAACAGTCTGATTTAATTGCATATAAACAGAAGGGAAAAAAGATTACCTGTCTGACCGCTTACGATGCATCGATTGCAAAAATAATCGATAGTGCCGGAATTGATATGATTCTGATTGGTGATTCCCTTGGTATGGTTATACAGGGAGCTGAAAATACACGTTCCGTGACCATGGAACAGATGATATATCACACAGAGATAGTATCAAATTCTTGTAAGCAGGCTTTGAGTATTGCCGATATGCCCTATAAAAGTTATGAGAATGCAGATTTGGCACTTAATAACGCGAAGCTTTTAATAACTGCTGGAGCAGAAATGGTTAAATTAGAGGGTGGTATTGAGCATGAGGATGTTTTTCGACTTATACTTGCAAATAATATCAATATATGTGGACACCTCGGACTTCAACCTCAACAGGTTATAGATTCCAGTGACTACAAGATTAAGGGTGCGAATGATACTGAAGCGCAGAAAATAATCGATGATGCAATCCTTTTGGAATCGCTAGGTGTTAGTGTTATTGTGCTGGAGTGTATACCAAGAGAATTGGCTAAAAAAATTACTAAATTACTCAAAATTCCGACCATCGGTATAGGTGCCGGTGTTGATTGTGATGGACAGGTATTGGTGAGCTATGATATGCTTGGTATAACAATGGGCAAGTTACCCCGATTTGTACGAAACTTTATGGCAGATAAGGGGTCTATAAGAATGGCAGTGGAATCATTTAATGAAGAGGTAAAGGCTGGCAATTATCCTGCAATTAATGAAACCTATTAATGCAAATTTTTCAAACCACAAAATCAATTAAAGATTATCTGAGAGGTTGTCGTGAGAATTCGCAGAGCGTTGCTCTAGTTCCCACAATGGGTGGTCTGCATGAAGGACACTTGAGCCTCATTGATAAGGCTAAAAAGTCTGCTGATATAGTGGTTGTTTCAATTTTTATCAATCCTACACAGTTTACTTCAGGTGAGGATTTTGAAAAATATCCAAAAAGCAAAGATGATGATATAAACAAGTTAAAGCAAAGGAAGATCGATGCACTTTTTCTGCCAAAGATAATTGATATCTATCCTGACAGCAAAGAAAGCGACTACGATGTTGGTTTACTAGGTCGGATACTATGTGGTATGTCACGACCTACGCATTTCAATGGCGTTGCCCAGGTGGTAGCTAAATTTTTTGATATTATTGAGCCAGATTTTGCAGTTTTTGGTAAGAAAGATTACCAACAACTAGTCATCATAAAGGACCTCGTCAACAAAAGGTATAAAAAAATCAAGATTCTCTCTACATCAATCGTCAGAGAAGCAGATGGTTTGGCTATGAGTACTAGAAATAAATACCTAGACGTCAAAGAGAGAGCAACTGCAGCGCAATTTTATCAAGCACTTAAAATGGCCCATGCGGATATTGAGTCAGGTAGAGATATAGGCCTAGCATTAAAAAAAACTCGTAGCGAACTTAGCAAGAGCTTCGAGATTGATTATGTTGAGATTCTCGATGCAAATACCCTTACAGAAATCACGCCTAACAGTGCTGAAATTATTATAATATCAGCGGTGAGATTGGGTGTTACGAGACTTATCGACAATATCGTTTTAAGGAGGATGAATGTTTAGTATTACTAAGGAGGCTGAAGTCTATGTTGCAGAGCTTTTTGAACAGCAGGACGCAGATGGACTGGGTCTTCAGGTCGATGTTGAAAAGGCCGGAACGCCGTTAGCGACAGTAACATTCAACTTTTGTTTCTCTAAAGAGCTCTCAAAAGACTATACCGAGTATCCATATCAAGGTTTTAGTGCCTATGTACATAAAAATAACAATGACTACCTAAAGGATTCCAAGGTTGCACTGAAAATTGATGGCACAAGCAAGAAACTTACAATTACCGCTCCCAATGCAAAAGGAGAGGCGCCAAAAGACGATGCTCCTTTGCAGGAAAGGGTTGTCTTCACTATTGTCACCGAGATAAACCCAAATCTGGCCTCTCATGGCGGCTTTGTCGACTTAGTTGAGATTACCAAAAACAATGAAGTGGTACTTAATTTTGGAGGCGGTTGTCAGGGTTGCAGTTCGGTAAAGCTGACTCTAAAGGATGGTGTAGAGAAACAACTCAAAGAGCTCTATCCTGAGATTACAGCAGTACTAGATGCTACTGACCATTCAAACAAAGAAAACGCTTATATGTAGTCAGCTTAAAGCTTTTTTTTCGATAAAATGAGTATTACTCATAATTAACTCTATATTGTTCAATCTATTTATGTGAGAGGAAAAAATATGTTTGTTCATTTGTTGATTTTTATGAATTAGAATTGAGTGAAATAGTGAATGATATAGTTGTATATAGTCACCCTGACTGTCTAAAAAAGGAAAACGGTCCAAACCATCCTGAGAGGATGGAGCGCCTTGAGTCTATTCTTTATACAATTGACCGACTAGAAGATATTACTTGCCACATTGTAGAGGCTCCGCTAGCAACAATCGAGCATATTAATTTGGTACACCCACTAGAGCATATCAACAAGGTTTTTGCGATGATTCCAGAACAGGGTCTAGTTGGTGTGGAGAAAGAACCTTATGCTGATACCTATCTTTGCCCTCAAAGTAGGGATGCTATTTTGAGGGCTTGCGGTTCAGGAATCGAAGCAGCTGATAGCCTTATATTGGCCAACCAAAAGAGGTCATTTTGTGCTGTAAGACCGCCCGGACATCATGCAGAGACAAATCGCGTTAACGGTTTTTGTTTTTTTAATAATGTCGCTATAGCTACTAGATATCTACAAAAAAAACATCAAATCAACAAGATTGCGATTATTGACTTTGATGTCCATCATGGTAATGGTACACAGGAAATATTTTATCAAGACGAAAGTGTCCTTTATGGTTCTATCCATGAATCACCGCTCTTCCCAGGTACAGGTTCAAGAAGTGAAATTGGGGTTGGTAATATCTTTAATGCACCTATAGCCAAAGATACGAGTGGCAAAGAATTTATCGAGACTTTTAATAATGAAATTATTTATAATGTTGATAGATTCGAACCTGAAGTTATTATCATCTCTGCCGGTTTCGATGCCCACAAAAGAGACCCACTAGCAAGTATTAATCTTGAATCACGAGATTTCTACATCATCACCAAGGAGATAACTGCTCTAGCAAACTGCCACTCACAGGGCAGGGTCATCTCTTTCCTAGAAGGGGGTTACAATTTGTTGGCTCTTTCCGAGAGCGTTACTGAGCATTTAAGGGCGCTTTATGAAAACTAATTTGGATTTAAGGATAATATTTTATGAATGAGTTTGATTTGATTAGAGAGTACTTCGACTGGCCCTACAATGATGTTAAGATTGTAGTTGGAGTAGGGGATGACGCTGCTGTGGTTGAAATACCTTCTAGTCAGCAACTCGTGACTAGTACCGATACACTTATCGAAGGTGTTCACTTTTCCATAGATGCCGACCCTCAGGATATCGCTCAGAAAGCATTAGCAGTTAATTTGAGCGACATTGCAGCGATGGGTGCACAGGCAAAATACTTCACCTTAGCATTGAGTTTGCCCAAGATAGATAAAGATTGGCTAGCTAAATTCTCAAGTACACTTAGACAACTATCTGAGCAATATGGGGTAAAGCTTATTGGTGGCGATACCACGAGAGGTTCTCTCAGCATTACGATAAATGCACTAGGTTTGGTTGCAACTGATAGCGTACTTAAACGTTCCGGTGCTAGACCCGGAGATGGAATCTATGTCTCTAATACTATAGGCTCTGCAGGTTATGCTTTTTGGCAATTAAATAACAGCCAAAAACCTGCAAATGAGGATCTATGTAGGTTGAACCGACCAACACCTCAACTAGACCTTGGAAGGGCGCTAAATGGTCTTGCTAGTTCCTGCATTGACATATCTGACGGACTTGAACAAGATCTTAGTCATATTCTTAGCTGTTCCAATGTTGGAGCTATTATTGAGCTGGAAAAGTTGCCTTTAAATGAACGACTTTCAAAACACATCGATAAGACCTCTGACTACTCCATAGCATTATGTGGAGGTGACGATTATGAATTATGCTTTACTTTAGCGAAAAGGCATTGTCAATTGTTAATGAAACGAATCCATGAGTTAAATTCGAGTGTCACTCAAATAGGTGAGATTACAGAATCTTTAGGACTTAAGATTAGTGGTTATAGCGGAGCGTCAAAGTCATATCGACACTTTTAAGAAAAGGCGCTGTCAGATCTCTTTTTTTTCAGCGATTGTCTTGCAGTCAATACATTGGTCCGCTGTAGGTCGTGCCTCTAGTCTTTCTATATTAATCTCGATACCGCAAGTTTTACAGTAACCATAATCCCCTATTTCAATCAAGTGTAGTGTTTTGTCAATTTTTGAGATTAGCTTTCTTTCACGATCACGAGTACGGAGTTCGAGAGCAAACTCCTCCTCGAGACTTGCCCTGTCATGCATATCTGCAACCGGTGCAGAATCTTCCTGGATATGGTGGATAGTGCTTT
>CAZSHL010000036.1:0-11280 GCA_964606585.1 uncultured Piscirickettsiaceae bacterium | reverse complement strand
TATTTAAGTTAAATATGTCATAAATCAAACCACCAATTGCCCCTCCAGCAAAGGTTCCTAAAAATTGCGAAGTTGAAAAAACACCCATCGCCAAACCTCTTTTTGAAGAACTTGCTGTTTTAGATAAATGCGAAGGTAATATTGCTTCAATCGTATTGAATGCAATAAAGAATATAGATAATATAAATAGAAATATAGCAAAGCTAAGTTTTAATTCTAGAAATAAAACTTGACTTATTACTAATAATGAAATAGACAATAACAAAACAATTTTTGTCTTTTTCAATTTCTCCGATAGAATTATTAATGGAATCATAATAATAAATGATATAAACATAGCAGGTAGGTATAACTTCCAGTTCTCAGTCATACTAACAATGCTATTCTCAAACAACAGTAAAGGCATAATAAGAAAGCCACTCGCTAGTATTAAATGCAAACAAAATGCACTAAAATAAAGTATTAATAATTCAGAATTCAGAATCTTGTCAAATTCTTTAAGTGAAAATCGATAATAGCTTACCGGTTTAGCGTAAGGCAAACTGACAACAATACCCATAGAGATAATGGAAAGAAGGGCTATTATCCAAAAAATACCGTCAACACCATAAAATGAGGCAATAGTGGGACCAACAAGTAATGAAATCATGAAAGCTAAACCAATTTGAAAACCTACAAAAGCGTTAGCTTTTGCACGATTTTGAAAAGCAACAGAATCTGCTAAAAAAGCCATCAATACTGCTGATATTGCCCCGCTACCTTGAATTGCTCTACCAAAAATTACATAAACAATGTCATTCGAATTAGCAGCTATAATACTTCCAAGAAAAAATAAAATTAAGCCCGTATAAAGCAAGGGTTTTCTGCCAAATCTGTCTGACATATAGCCAAAAGGAATTTGGAAAAAAGCCTGAGTAAGGCCATAAATGCCGATTGCTAGTCCAATAAAATATGGTGTGGCGTTTTCATATTTATTTGCATAAACACTCATTACAGGAAAAAGCATAAACAAGCCCAACATTCTTGCCGACATAATTAGGGATACTTTCAAAGCAAGAATTCGCTCAATAGCATTCATGGGAATTATCTAATTAATCTAAACTGTATTTAGGATTATAGTTCGGAAAACTCGCATCCAGAATAATCCTAACATCATCAGCAAGCTTGTTCGCCATAATCTGATCATAATTTATTGCCATTAAGTGCAGGGCATCTGGAATAGAAGGGGTATTTGGATAGTTCTCAATTAAATATTTACAACGATTGATAGATGCTATATGTGCTCCATTTTTTGTATAATATATTGCCACATACAGTTCGTGTCTAGACAAAATATTTTTTAGTTTAATTAATTTATTTTTTGCTTCCTCTGAATACTTAGAATTTGGAAATTTTTCTATTAGCAATTTATAGTAGTTATAAGCCTCTCTAACACTATTTACGTCTCTTTGAGCGCTATCCGTTACAAGCTTGTCAAGAATTGAGCTTGATTGATCCTCTGCTATCATGCCTCTCAGGAAATAAGCATAAGGTGTCGAAGAGTGAGCAGGATAAAGATTAATAAAAGAATTTAATTCAATCAAGGCGCGAGTATACTCTTTTCTTTGAAATAAATAGTATGCTATATCTAAGCGTGCCTGTATCGCATATTTCGAACCAGGATATGCAGCTATAATAGTTTCTAAATGTTCAATTGCTTTGTCAGTTGAGCCAGCTTCTTTTTTGTCTTTTGATAAGTCATATAAAGCTTTAGGCGATAATCCATCAGCGATGGGTTTTTTAGTTTCATCTTTTGTCAATAAACTGCATCCATTTAGAAATAGGGTTAACAATAATATAAGAGATAATGTTTTAGTCATAGCCAAATAGATACTAATGAATTAACTTATAATTGGCATTATACTTGGCTGATGACATGATAGAAACCTTTGTATAATCTAGAATCATACCAATCCATTAGGCCTATAATAATAGGCCATGATATCGCAATAATTTTTACAGAATGGCAATCACTTTTTTTCATAAAAAAACCCTAATAGAGGATCTTTGCAAAGTAGTAGAAAATTATCTTTCTGAGAAGGAAGTTAATCTAATAAAAAAAGCTTACAAGATTGCAAAAACAGCACATGAAGGACAGTATAGAAAATCTGGCGAGCCGTATATACATCACCCGCTTTCTGTTGCATTAATATTGGCCGAATTGGAGCTTGACTATTTTTGTATTGTGGCTGCTGTTTTGCATGATTGCATTGAGGACACAATTGTAACAAAAGATGAGATATCTGAAGCTTTCGGAAACCAAGTTGCACATATAGTCGAAGGAGTTTCAAAGTTAACTAATTTGGAATTTACTTCAAGCTCGCAAAAACAAGCGAGCAATTTTCAAAAATTGTTCTTTGCAATGTCTAAAGATATGCGTGTGATGGTAATTAAACTCGCGGACAGACTACATAATATGCGCACGATTGATTCAATGGAACCTGAAAAACAAATAGTCAAAGCAAAGGAAACTTCTGAACTTCACGCACCCATTGCTCGTCGACTTGGTCTTCATAGCATCAGAGTCGAATTGGATGACTTGTGTTTTCAGACTATGCATCCGTATAGATATGGAGTTATTAAAAGAAAAATTAAAAATCAATATGGCAACCAAAAGAAAATGATTTCAGCAATTAAATCTGAAATTGAAAAAAGGCTCCTATCTGAAGGCATAAATGGTGATGTTGAGGGTCGACAAAAACAACCCTTCAGTGTATACAATAAAATGAAAATGAAAACATTGAAGTTCTCTGAAGTACTTGATATGTATGCATTTCGTGTCGTTGTTGAAAACAACATACAGTGCTATCAAACTTTAGGAACACTTCATAGCTTATATAAACCTATCCCTCTTAAGTTTAAAGATTACATCGCCGCACCTAAACCTAATGGTTATCAGTCAATTCATACTGTTCTTCTAGGACCCAGGAAAATGTTCATTGAAGTTCAAATTCGCTCAAAAGAAATGCATTTTATTTCTGAATACGGAATTGCGGCTCATTGGCACTATAAAAATACAACTGAACCTACTGATAAACTTGCACGAAATTGGCTAGGATCATTACTTGATATACAGCAAAATTCAGACTCTTCTGCAGAATTTCTCGAAAGTACTAAAGCTGACTTATTTTCTAATGAAGTGTTTATATTTACACCAGCAGGAAAAATTATACAACTTCCATTAAACTCTACAGTTCTTGATTTTGCTTATGCAGTTCACACCAATGTTGGCAAGAGATGCCAAAAAGCAACCATCAATGGCAATTCAGTAGAACTTGACACTGAGTTGAAATCTGGCCAAACAGTGGAAATAATAACAAGTCGTTTTGTTAAACCCGAGCCTAAATGGCTTGATATAGTGACAACCTCAAAAGCAAAATTCGCTATTAAATCACAATTAAAAGAAAATTCTAAATCGGACTTGGCTAAATTAGGAAAACATTTAATTTCTGATGCATTCAATCTGCAGAAAATTGATATTACAAAAATTCCCAAAGAAAGATGGAATGCATGTCTTAGTGAACTTCATTGTAAATCTTCCAAGGAACTCTACATTAAAGTTGGTTTGTCAGAGATATTTGTTGCTGTAGTAGTAAATAAACTTATTGAAGGAATAAGCAATACAACAATAAATTCTATAACAATTCAAAAAACAAAAGGTATGGCAATTAATTTTGCTCATTGCTGTTATCCAATTCCAGGCGACCAAGTCACTGGAATTCTGACCACTAGCAAAGGGATGGTGATGCATCGCTCAACTTGTGCCAATCTGTTACATATTAAGCAAAAAAGTCCACAATGGATGGATATCGATTGGAATGCTGATGATAAGGAATTTTTTGAAGTTTCAATAAGTTGTCTCGTAGATAATCACAGTGGTACTCTAGCAACCATAGCAAATACCTTGGGCAATTTAAACGTCAATATAGAACATATAGTGCAAAAAGATAAACCTCAATCAAAGAAATCTGTTGACCTTATTCTTTTGGTTTCTAATATTGTCCAACTCAACAATGTATTAGACAAATTATCAGGACTCACCCATGTTATTTCAGCTACAAGAAATTAACAAAAAAACAATACTAAATTATCTAAATTGTTTAAAATGACTTTACAAAATATTTATGTATTTTAATCAATGATTAAGTGGACCGACTCTCTAGAAATTGCCATATCTCTTGAAGAAGAACATCCAGAAATTAACCCTAAAACAATTAATTTTGTTGACTTGCAGCAACTTGTCCTTGGGCTGGATGATTTCGAAGAGGGTGATTCACGATGCGGAGAGAAAGTTCTTGAAGCTATTCAAATGTATTGGATTGAGGAAAAGAATTGAACTATATAAAATCTAGTATCCTACTTTTAGTTTTTTTATCTTCGATTGCTCACGCTGTTTTAGAAGTAAACATTGTCAAAACTCAAGAAGAATCATTTCCTATTGTGATTGCTCCTTTTAAAGTCGGAGGAGGCGCCGATAATGGTGCAATAATAGCCAGCATTATCAGAGATAATTTAAATCGTTCAGGGCAATTTAACGCGATTAGTACTTCAAAACCGATTACAAATCAAATCGACTTTAATTACTGGAAAAAACAAAAAAAAGATGCAATCGTTTTTGGAAGAGTAGAGAAGATTAGCGAAAATGTATTTAATGCCTTTGTTTATGTTTATGATGTTTATTCACAAAAACAACTCTATGCCAAAAAACATACAATTCACAATACCGGTACAAGAAGAATGGCTCATCATTTGAGTGACAAAATTTACTATACTTTGTTAGGACAAAAAGGATCTTTTGATACTAGACTGACATATGTAACAGTAAGGGAAGATAAAAAGAAAGGACAAACTTACTATGAGCTTGAAATTTCTGACTCGGACGGCCATAACGAGCAAACAGTTATAAAATCTAGGCACCCAATACTTTCGCCTGCTTGGTCTCCTGACCAAAATAAAATAGCCTATGTTTCCTTTATTAATGGAAGGTCTGAAGTATTTGTCAAATATCCATTTTTAAGGCTCAAATCACTAAAGCTTCCTAAATTTGATGGTATTGCTTCAGCCCCAACGTGGCATCCAAGTGGGGAGAGTATTGCAATGACAATTTCAAAAAATGGAAATAAAGATATTTATCTTTATCATTTAAAGAACAAAAAACTAGAAAGAATTACAACCAATATTGCGATTGACACGGAAGCAAACTTTTCACCTGACGGTAACAGTATAGCTTTTACTTCTAATCGTACTGGACAAGTACAAATATATATAAAAAATTTAAAGAGTGGGAAAGTTAAGCGTGCGAGCTTTGAAGGAAGTTATAACTCAAAACCAGTTTTTTCGCCTGATGGAAAACAGTTAGCTCTAATTCATAGAGTAGAAAAAGATTATAGAGTGGCAATACTAGATATCAAATCTAGAGATTTAACAGTCCTAACTAGAAACAACTTAGATGAATCGCCATATTACTCTCCGAATGGTGGCATGATTATTTTCTCTACAAAACGAGACAATAAAAGCATACTTTCTGTGATTTCACTACATAACAATCAGGTAGTTCAATTAGCTCAAAAAGATGGCGAAGTTCGAGAGCCAAGCTGGTCTAATTACTCACAAAACTGATTAAAAAATACCCTTTATTTTTCTGTAAATAGTGGGATAATGATATTTTTATCAAATTGGGGATGAGGTTCGAATGCAGTTTTTTTTACTTGTTCGACATAATTGTTTTTAACAAATCATATAAGGAAAAAAATAAAATGACAAACAAAATCCTACTCATATCAAGTGTAATTTTTTTAAGTTCATGCGCAACAAGTGTTTCTGAGTTGGGCGATAAATTTTTGGATTTAATAAATCCTTCAGACGACGCTGTAGAGGTTGCAGATTTAGCTGAGGCACAATTAATCGCAGAGGGATCTAGCTCTATTTTTACCGAAGAAGACTTGCGAAAATTATCAAACACTGATTTAATTCAAATTGCCGAAGCAACTGGCTTTGCTGATCTTGTTAAGTTAGACGAAAATGGTAATCTAGCAAATAGAGAGGAATTGATCCAAGCACTACTCGATGCTGGCCTAACAAAAGACGAAGTGTTATCTAAGGGTGACCTTGAAAAATTAACTGATGCTGAATTAATACAGAAAGCCATAGAGTCTGGAAATGCTGACTTAATTGAACTAGGTGAGGACGGTAATCTTGCAAATAGAGAAGAGTTAGTAGAAGCACTTGCGGAAGCTGGAGTTTCCAAAAATGATAGTGATATCTCTGAAAATCAGGATGCGATAGATGCCCTTAAAAATACTGGTATTGATTCAGTTCTATTATTTGCTTATGACGATTCTGAAATAGATGAAGCAGCAACTAGGATAATTATTCAGCACGCTAATTTTATGCAGAACAATCCCACAGTCAATCTTCGTCTAGAAGGTCATGCGGATGAGCGTGGTACTAGAGAATATAATTTGGCACTAGGTGAAAATAGAGCTTTAAGTGTGAAAGAAGTTCTTGGTTTATATAATCTAGAAGACAGAATTGAGGTGATTAGTTTTGGAGAAGAAAGTCCTGTTGCTTTTTCGCACGATGAGTCTGCTTGGAAACTTAATCGACGTGTAGAATTCGTATACTATTAATCCAAAAAACTAGTATCCTTAATTTTTTAGGATATGTGTGATGACGTCTGATGAAAATTAAACTTCTAAAAACGTTATTTTCTTTAATTTGTTTTTTTGGTGTAATAAATCTTCATGCGGAAGATGCTATTGATATAGAACAAGCCTATATCGGATTAATTATTAAAATAACATCAATGAGTGATGACATTAAATCACTTCAAGCAAAATATGAGTTACTTTCAGGGGAGAAAATAAATACCGGCATAGACCTTGAAAAGGCTTTTTATGATCTAAAGAAAAGAGTTGAAGCATTAAATAGTGACATCCTGTCGCTAAAAGAACAGAACGAATCACTCATCGAAAAGCAAAGGATAAACTCAAAAAAAATCTCTGAGTTATTTGAAATGCTTGAGTTAAAAATTAATAAAGAAACAACTAAAGAATCTGGAGCAGATAATAGGAAAAGCGATGCTGCCGCTGAAAAGATTTACGATGACGCTAGAAGGCTCTTATTAAATGGTGAAAATGAAAATGCCATTAATTTATTTCTAAACTATCTAAATGACTATAAGGGATATACAAACTATGCTAATGCAATGTACTGGTTAGGCAGGGCTTATTCTTCTAATAAGTCATATCTTGAGGCAAAAGAAGTGTTCTTAAAATTTCAAAATGAAAACCCGCAGCATGCTAAATTTGCCAATTCAATGTATGACTTGGCTAATGCACATTTAGAACTAAATGAATTAGAATCTGCCAAAAATACATTAAGTAAAATGCTTAAAAAATTTCCAGACCATAATCTAAGCCTTAAAGCTAAACAAAAACTCACAGAAATTCAATAATAGCGATTGCTATTTAATTAATTGTGCATATCATTGATATAGAAAAAATCGATTTAACGTCTCTATGCTACTACAACAAGGAGCGCTATCCATTTCTATTAGAAAGCGTTAACCACAATGAAAAAAATAAATATTCAATACTGTTTGCATTTCCTGGCAATAAAATTGTTCTCAATGAATTTTCAGACTTTGACTTCCTTGACTCACTTGAAAAAAAGACCAAATTAAACCAAGAAGCAACGAATTTACCTTTTTCTGGTGGGTGGTTTGTGTATCTGTCCTATGAACTCATTGGCCAAATAGAGCCAAAATTATTGAAAAACATTCACACTAGTAAGCTTCCAATAGCTTACGCTGTAGAAATACCCTGTGCAATAATATTTGATCATCAAATGGAAACATTTCAAATTGTAGATCAGGATGGCAATCAAAGTCGAATTGATAAAATTCTTGATGATATAAGGGAATTAAGCTCTACTCCAATGCAAGAATTGTCTGGAAAATTAATAAAAGAAAATAAAGAGAAATTCATTAATGGAGTTAAGTCTTGTAAAGAATACATAATTGCAGGGGATGTTTTTCAAGTTAACCTCTCAAGAGAATGGCAATATCACTTAATTGAAAAAGTAGATTCTGCAATCATTTATCAAAAACTAAAAAATGCTAATCCAGCTCCATTTTCTGCACTCATTCAGTATGAAGGATTTAGCATTATTTCTTCATCTCCTGAGCGACTTTTTTCTGTGAACGATGGAATTATTGAAACTAGACCTATCGCTGGCACTCACCCAAGAGGAAAGGGTGCACATGATGAGGCTCAAAAAGAAGGTTTGATTACCCACCCTAAAGAAATAGCAGAACATGTTATGCTTCTCGATTTAGAGAGAAATGATATGGGAAGAATATGTCAATATGGCAGTGTATTTGTTAATGAAGTTATGACTCTTGAAACTTACCCTTATGTCCATCATATTGTGTCTAATATTAAGGGTAAATTAAGACAAGAGATAACAGTTAGAGATATTGTTAAAGCATTATTTCCCGGGGGAACGATAACTGGCTGTCCAAAAGTTCGTTGTATGCAAATTATTGGCGAATTAGAACAAATGACAAGAGGAGCCTATACTGGTTCTGTTGGTTATTTAAGTATTGATGGTAAAATGGATTTTAATATTCTTATAAGAAGCTTTGTCTATGAAGACAATGTTTTAACTTTTAGAGCAGGTGCTGGCATAGTTTTTGATTCAATACCCGAAAGAGAATTAGCAGAAACAAAACACAAAGCAGAGGGGTTAATCAAGGTTTTTCAAGGTTGAAACTTAGAAGTAATTGGATAACGTCTCTCTTTTCCAAAAGCATTACTGCTTATTTTGGGACCAGGTGCAGATTGACGACGCTTATATTCATTCATAAGCACCATTTTAGTAACTTTATTTACGACTTCTTTATCATGTCCAGACTCAATAATACTATTTGCTGATTGTTTCATTTCAACGAAACGCATCAATATATCATCCAAAACGTCATAAGGGGGCAGGGAATCTTGGTCAACCTGGTTTGGAGATAGCTCTGCAGAAGGTGCCCTAGTAATAACTCTTTCAGGAATAACTTGAGATAACATATTTCGATAGTTAGCTAGTCGATAAACCATCGTTTTAGATATATCTTTTAGAGGTGCAAAACCTCCACACATGTCACCATATAGTGTCGCATAACCAACAGAGAGTTCAGATTTATTACCAGTACTTAATAACAACTTATGATGTTTGTTAGAAATGGCCATTAATATAACCCCTCTAACTCTAGCTTGTATATTTTCTTCTGTCGTATCATCGCTGTCATCAAAAAATATATCACTAAGTGAAATATTGAAAGCACTAACCATTTTTTCAATATCAACTACCGAATACATAACACCTTGAACATTTGCTTGAAGTTTAGAATCTTCAAGGCTCATATTAGAGGTAAATTGATAAGGCATCATTACTGCATGAACATTTTCAGCTCCAAAGGCATCTACAGCAATAGCAAGTGTGAGTGCAGAATCAATTCCACCTGACAGCCCAATAACAACCCCTCTGAAATCATTTTTATAAACATAATCTTTCGTAGCTAAGACTAGAGCTGAATAGATTGTATTCTCTTTAGAATTTGAATCATAAAATAAATTAGGAGTATTGTGAAGACATGTATATTCGCAAAAAATTGGAAGCTGCTGAGTAACAGAACCATTACTATCCAAAACAAAAGATCCACCATCAAAAACAACTTCATCCTGACCACCCACAAGGTTTACATAAATATATTCAACACCAAACTTTAAAGCATAACTTTTACATAAATCAAGCCTTAACTCAGATTTACCTAATTGAAATGGGGATGCGTTGAGACTTATAACAATATCAATATCAAATTTACACAGATCTGAAATATGGTCATCAATCCATTGATCTTCACATATTAATACACCAATTTTGGTATTTTGCCATTCAAAAACGCATAAATCTGTTCCAGTTTGGAAATATCTTTTTTCATCAAAAACTCCATAATTAGGCAATTCATGTTTATTGTATATTTGACTGATATTATTATTTTTTAATACATAAGCGCTATTAAAAAGACAGTTATTGGATCTACTAGGGGCTCCTAAGAGCAGACATACGGAAGATGGTAAACTATGACAGAGTCGGTTAATTTGTTGTTCAACCTCATCCATAAATCCATCTCTTAGCAAAAGATCCTCTGGAGGATAGCCAGTTAAGGCTAATTCAGGTAAAACCACAAGATTGGCACCTGTGTCAGTAGCTTCAAATAAAAAATTCAATATTTTATCTGTATTACCAATAATATCGCCAACAATTGGGTTAAATTGGCAGATTTGGACATTTAAAGGTAATTTGTTGGAGAAAACATAATTTAATTGATCTTGCCAAAATTTAGCCTTCACTTCATTGTTATTCAAAATTGCTTGTTCGTATTTAGTGTTAGCAACAACTTCAGCAGGGTTAATACTAAGAAGATTTGCAAATAACCAGGCATGGGATTCGCTCAAAGCAGCCTTGCCAGAACTATATTTACTAAGATTTGACTGATTAATGTCATATTTTTTAGAAATTTTATAGTCAGATAAACCGGTTTTTTCCCTAACCATAGCAAGATATTGAGCTGTTTTCATAAATTAATAGATTTGTTAGTTTAAGTATATTTTAGTTAATTTTTACCACTATATGTATTTTTTAACTTTGAACAAATAAAATATATGTTTATAATAATGGTATTTAATAACTAAATATAATATAAATCATTGATTTTAAACATAATTATATAGAATTCTTACATTTGTAAATAATTAGCCTTTATTCTTAATAATTAAACAAGTATTACGAATAAAGGGTCATAATTGATCTATTATAAGTTGAATTTAATTAAACTATTATTATTGTATTTTGATTAATTTTTAATTTAATATGTCATATAACATCTAAGAATTAATAAGTTATATTTAGATTAATATATTTATATATTTTTTAAAAAATATTCAACTTAACGACAATTTGATGATAAACTTTGTGTAATCCTCATTCAAATGTGATGGATTAATATTCTTTATAAAATTTTAGGAGAAAATATGAAACAATTATTTAAATTGTCTGTCGCTACTATTTTAGTTGCTGGAGCTTTAGCAGTTCAAGCTTCTACGCTTAGTGACGTTCAAAGTAAGGGC
Organism: uncultured Piscirickettsiaceae bacterium; assembly: GCA_964606585.1. Taxonomy (GTDB): domain Bacteria; phylum Pseudomonadota; class Gammaproteobacteria; order PS1; family Pseudothioglobaceae; genus Pseudothioglobus. The sequence continues at coordinate 61 of CAZSHL010000036.1, read as the reverse complement.
CACGTAAGTTGTGGCGTTTCCAAAGGTCTTGCGGGATTTTCTGCTGCAGACTCTGCGGGTA
>CAZSHL010000035.1:0-11290 GCA_964606585.1 uncultured Piscirickettsiaceae bacterium | reverse complement strand
AATACCCAATTAAATGGCTTTATCTAGCATTTTTCAATCCCAACTTGGCTTTCATTATAAAATTCAGTGATATACATTATTATTTTGTTATGACTACATCTAGCCTTAAAGTTGCTCTCACAGGTGGAATTGCCTCCGGCAAAAGCGAAGTTAGTAATTTATTTAATAAACTTGGTTGTACTATTATTGACTTAGACATTATAGCCAGGAAGGTTGTTGAGCCAGGAACTGAAGGTCTTAAAGAAATAGTTGCTCATTTTGGAAAAGATATATTGACTGATGATGGATTTCTGAACCGTACCCATTTGCGCGATAAACTGTATCAGAATGAAGAAAGTCGATTGTTCATTGAACAAACTCTTCATCCAAAAATCTTGTACAAGATGAAAGATGCAATGGATAGACAAAAGCATGGAGTCATCATTATAGTAGTCCCTCTTTTAGTTGAAAAAGCCCTATGGGATCCTTTTGATAGGGCCATCATTGTTGATTGTGAATTGAATGCTCAGGTAAACCGTCTGATGACTAGAGAGGGTATTAATCGAAAAATGGCTGAATCCATGCTCTCCACACAAGTCAACAGAGAAGAGCGCTTAGAGCTCAACAAACATATAGTTACAGACATTATAGAAAACAACACCAACCTTATAGAACTAGAAAGCAAAGTTGCCTCTCTCTATCAAAAACTTACATCACTTTAATTTATATAATCCTCTTATTCGTTCCTAATAAGAGGATAAACTTTAGGACTGAATATATTTCTATTGGTAATCAAAATAAGTACAAAAGAAACAGCAGCAGTTGAGAATACAATCCACAAGGTTAAATTGAGATCAAAAGACCAACTAAGCATAAGAGTATTTTCAACGATATAGTAAGATCCTAGTATCGCTACAGATAGGGCGAAAACAATCAATGACAGATAAATAAGCGCAAACTCCAAAGTCATTGCCTTTAATATGGTCGGAAAGTTGACTCCAAGTATCTTGTATATCAAATTGTTGTAGCGACGAAATGTCGCCTGCACCATAACAGCGCTGACAATAACTATTAGACCAATCACTATAACAATAAGCGAAATGCCTGTGACTGCCAGGAATATTTTGTTTAAAACTTCTCCAATCTTAGATAGTATTCTGTCTATTTTAATAGCGGAAATATGTGGAAATTTGCCAATCACCTGAGACTGAATTGCATCAGTTGATAAGTCTGATTTAAGTGTGCCAATGTATTCGTAAGGCAATTTATCGGCAAATGCTTTGTTAATAATAATGGCAAAATTTATCGAGATATCACGATAATCAACCTTTCTAAAATTTTTCACAGTACCAACTACATCTCTACCTAGTATGTTAAGAGTGATTTTGTCATTTAACTTCATTCCTAAGTCAAATGCTGCTCGACTATCCATCGATATAAACATCTGATCTTGAATACCAGGATCCCACCATTCACCTCTGACAATTGGGTTATCCTGGTTAGGTTTTTCTAGCCAAGAAATCCTTCTATCGCCTTGGACAATCCATGAAGAGCGATTTTCACCAGTGACAATCTGCTCTATTGGGATGCCATTAAGGGCTATAAAAGAAGCGCTCGTCATAGGACTAAATTCAAGCTCAACATTAGGATCTATAGATTTAATATATGACTCTAGATTCTCCTTCTCATCCTTATTAATGCTTACAAAAAACATGTCAGGAGCCATCGATGGAATGCTTTGTGAGATTTCATTTTTTAAGTTATTGGCAACAAAACTTAAAGTTAATAGTAGGGTCAGTCCAATTCCCAGTGAGATTGTCATAATTGGGGCTAAAGACTTTTTTGCTACAATGTTTCTGTATGCAATCCTGTAACTATTACTCGATACATTGAATGAATGCTTCAGAATCGAAATGATAAATATAGACACTCCATAAAAAATGAAAATAGTAATCAAGAATGCCATGAAATACAAAAACGTAAAAAATTGCTGCTCTGTCTGAAATACAAAATAGCCCACCAAAAGAATCACGAATAGAGTTAGGTAAAAAATGTTCTTGGCTGAAAAATGGAGGCTTACTGGCTGAAATGTGTTGCGGAAAAGTGCGACTGCTTTGATTTCACTGATTGAATAGAGAGAGGGTATTGTAAAAATCAAAACAACAAGAAGTCCGATAAAAAAGATGTTTAGATAACCGATAATACTGAAAGATGTTTGTAGCTCTAGATCAAATGATTTAGGTATCAAGTCGTTTACTATAAGAGGACTCATAACGCCAATACAGTACGCTAAAATAGACGTAAAAACTAGTATCAGAAGAATCTCATAAAAATATATGAATTGAATCACCTTAGATGAAAATCCTAAAGATTTTTTTACTGCAATACTGATATTTCGCTGATTTACAAACGCCAACAATGTGTTGCTGATACCAATGCCAGCAATTATCATGGCACTCACGGAAACTAAGTTTAGGAAGTTAGCAAAATTATCAATTATCCGACGTAAACTTTGTCCGCTGTCTTTTGGAAGCCTTATACTAAGAGATTTATCGCCCACTAAGATTGACTTTACACGCTCTATTTGTAAACTTTCATCAGAAGATTTATTTAATTTAAGTCGATAATCATAATTCAAAAAACTGTCTCGTGAACCTAAATTAAACTCATTAAATTGAGCTATATTGATAATAGCAAATTCACCAAAAACAACACTCTGTGCGAGTTCTGGGACTGAAGAAATAACCCCTCCAACGCTAAAATCCTGACCCATAATTACTACCTCATCTCCAATATTGAGTTGTAGTTGATTTTGTATATTTTCGTTGATTAAGACGGTTGGTTTTTTCGTTGCAAGGGAAAGTTCCTGTCCTGCATTAGTTGGCATAGTTTTCATTTCACCATAGAGCGGATAAGAATTATCAACAGCTCTCAAATCAATAAAAACAGAACTATCGCCTTTTTTGGACAGCATGGTTGCCAAACTCACTGTTTGGCTTATCTGCCCCAATTTAGATAAACGCTCATAGATTACATCTTGTAAAGACTCAATACCGCTATTTATTTCAATATCTCCGCCCAATAGTTCCTTTGAGTTCAAATCTATTTCCTTATTCATTGACTCTTTAACGGAAAATGTTAGTGATAATAGCAACAAGCTGATGAATAACGTAGCACTAATGACCCAAAGCTTCTTATAGCTTCGCGAAATATCTCTCAATGCATAGCGATGAATAAAGTAATACTGCTGGAGATTAGACAATTTCACCATCCTTGAGCTCAATAATACGGTCACATCTTGAAGCCAAGGAATTATCATGAGTAACTAGAACGAGAGCAGTTTCACTTTTCTTAGCATAATCAAAAAGTAGCTCTATCATGCTGTTCGAGTTGACGCTATCTAAATTCCCCGTCGGCTCATCAGCTAAAATAATTCTAGGTCTATTTATTAAGGCTCTTGCAATCGCGACTCTTTGCTGCTCTCCACCCGATAATTCACTGGGCAAGTGGTGAATACGGTGCGACAATCCAAACTCATCCAAAAGTAACCTTGCTTCGTTATCTAAATTATATTTTTGGTTTGCCTCCAAAGATAAAAGAACATTCTCAAGTGCTGTTAGATTAGGGATTAAATAAAAGGACTGGAATACAATACCGATATTTTTTCTTCTAATATCTGAAAGTTTGTTCTCTTTAAGATTTGTGATTTCTTGTCCACGAATTGTAATTGAACCTTGTGTTGCTCGCTCCAATCCAGAGGCAAGCATAATAATCGAAGTCTTCCCAGATCCACTAGGACCAACAATTGAGACAACCTCATCTTCCTTGACAGAAAAAGTGATGTTATTTAAAACCTTAACGAGGTCAGTGCCTGAACCATAGGTTAAAGAAACATCTTTGAATTGTATAGCTGCATTCATATGACTTGTTGATATAAAATTTGAACAATGATTATCTCAAAAAATAATGTTTTAAAAGTAATATTTACTGTCTTATTATTGTCAATTAAATCTACCTGGGTTTTTGCAGATAAATCAATAAGTATTATGCTTTTTGGTGACAGTCTGATGTCAGGGTACGGGCTCTCTCAAAGCGAAAACCTAGCAAGCCAAATTGGTAATAAATTTCTTGCAAACAACAAGCCAATAAGTGTTATCAATGCAAGCGTTTCAGGAAATACATCGAGCAATGGGTTGGCAAGACTAGACTGGTCCCTGGCAGATAATCCAGATATTGTCATTCTATGTTTAGGTGCGAATGATATGCTTAGAGGTATCAGTCCTGAGCTCACTCAGAAAAATTTAGATAAGATTATTAAGACTATTAAAAGTACTGGATCCATAGTCATTCTAGCTGGTATGCGTGCACCCGAAAACATGGGTCCTGATTATCAAGCTCAGTTTGACAAAGTCTATTTAAGTCTCGCTGAAAAATATGCATTAATATTTATGCCATTTTTGCTTGAAGGTGTTGCATTAGAAAAGGATTACTTGCAAAGCGACTACAAGCATCCAAATGCGGAAGGAGTAAAGATTATGGTCAATAACTTGTACCCTTTCATAAATCAAAGCCTGAGCGTTATAAATTAGGTATTAGTCGCTTGATTTATTTGATCTTGAGGCGTTCAACAGCTTGACCACCTAGCAGGTGAGACTCAATAATCTCATCAATGTCCTCTTCATCAATATATTGATACCAGATATCATCCGGATAGACCACAACTACCGGACCATGTTCACATCGGCCAAGACAGCGTGATTCACTAACACCAAACCTTCCCTCACCCAACATTGAATTTTTACGACAACGATCTTTAGCGTATCGGTACAATTCTTTAGCACCATTTTGCGAACAGCACTGTTTGCCATTTTGACGTACATTGTTGCAGAAAAAAATATGGTGTTTATAGAAGCTACTCATAATTCTATCGCTTTTTGGTAACAGTATTTTTTGTCAATACCTGTAATTTTAGCAGCTAACTTAGCCGCCTTTGATGCACTCATTTCTCTGCAAAGGATAGGCAATAAATTATCTAGCTGCTGATCGAGCTCTAATTTGTCCTTTTTTTTATTACTAGAAATCAAAATAACAAATTCTCCTTTTTGATGACTTCTATCACTAGTGAGATAATCAATCAAGCTTGGTATATTTTTTGTCAGTATTGTCTCGAAAGTCTTGGTCAGCTCTTTTGCTAGACAAACTCTACGCTCTGCACCAAAAACACTAAGCATGTCATTTAAGGTTGCCAATATTCGTTTAGGGGATTCATACAGAATAATCGTTTCTGCTCTATTGATATAACTAGTCAATACCTTGATTCTCAAATTTTGCTTACTGGGCAAGAAACCAAAAAAACTAAAACTATCACATTCTATGCCTGACGCCGATAATGCTGTAATCAATGCGCTAGGTCCTGGTATAGGAACAACCTTGATAGAATTTTTATTTGCTTCTGAAACTAATACATAACCAGGATCACTGATAAGTGGTGTCCCTGCATCGCTAATCAGGGCTATTGACTTACCTCGCTTTAATTGATTAATTATCGATTTGCATTTGCCTTTTTCATTAAAATCATGGTAAGCGCTAACCGGTGATTTAATTCCGAGATGATGGAGTAATGGTTGACTGTGACGCGTATCCTCAGCCAAGATAAGGTCAACATTTTGTAAAGTCTCGATAGCTCTGTGTGTTATATCATGAAGATTACCGATTGGTGTAGCAACAATGTATAGCAAGCCATCCATCAAAGAATTCCTAAAAAAATCTATTTAAGTAGCAACAATTATGCTCGATTAAATTATTACTATATTGCTAATTATTAAGAAAAAAAGAAAATATTCGTTTTTATTCGTGATTCAGGCGCAGCTTTACCCCTAATAACTATAAATCTGATTTAAAATAGACTTTACATATTAGGATTTAGATCTTGTATATACTCGGAGCAATTGTGAAAAAATTAATCTTTTTGACAACTCTATTGATGACAACCTTCTATGTATCCTCATGCACACCTATTGCTCAAGGTGCTGCTGCTGTAGGCGCCTATACCACAAGTAGCGTGGACCGTCGCAGTGCTGGAGAGATTATTGATGATAGGTTTTTACATATCGCTCTTGAAAGCATCATTAAAGAAGATCCGCTACTTGAAAATTTGCATGTTAAATTTATGGTTTATAACGGCACTGCATTGGTTGTTGGAGAAGCGCCAAATCCTGAAATAAAAACCTATCTTACAAAACAAATTGAAGAAAATACAACAAAAATGAATCAGCTCATTAATGAGGTTGCCGTTATGCCTTCGATTGGCTATTTTGCAAGAGCCAAAGACAATATCATTAGTTTGCAAATAGAAACATTATTCCATAATCAGGAAGTATTCCATCCGGTACATGTTAAAGTGATGACTGAAAGGCAAATCGTTTATTTGATGGGTGCGGTAACAAAACGTGAAGCCGAACATGCAACCAACCAAGCCGCAAAAGCAAAAAATGTTGTCAAAGTTGTGAAGTTGTTTGATTATCTTAAAAGTCGCCCTGCAGACGAAATAGAAAAAGAGAGTAAGAAGCGAGCTGAAGCCGAAAGAAAGGCAGCCCTAGAAGCTAAAAAAGCTGAGTTAGAAGCAGCTCAAAAGGAGCTACAAAAACAGCTAGACGAGCTTTACGCTAATTGATATCCCTAACAGGCGCAAAAGAATATCGATGAACAGCTTCCAGCGCCCCATATTTTGACAAAGCAAGTATATGAGCTTTGGTACCATAGCCCTTATGTTTGGCAAATCCATATTCTGGATACTTGGCATCTAAATCTTGCATTTGCTTGTCCCTTGACACTTTTGCAATTATTGAAGCAGCAGATATCACTGGAACAGTCTGATCACCTTTAATAACAGCCTTACAGTTAGGAATGTCAGGACAAAAATTGCCATCCACAAGAACCCTATAGCTTGTTGATTTATGCTGCGATAAATGATATTTTTCTAAATTAATCACTGCTCGCTTCATTGCCAACATGGTCGCTTTTAGTATATTTAGCTCATCAATCTCGATACTACTAGCCTCACCGACAGACCAGAAACAATTCTCTGTTATTTGTTGGTAAAGTGCATTACGTTTTTTTACACTCAGCTTTTTTGAATCAGTCAGTCCTTCTAACTCAAAATGTCTTGGAAGTATCACAGCAGCCGCAACTACGCTACCTGCTAGTGGCCCTCTGCCAGCTTCGTCAACACCAACAATGCTGGCATATGAAGAATAATTAAAGTGCTTTGAATCCAATGTCTGTTCGATAATATGAGCCATGCCAATCTATCTTGTCTACAAGTTCATAAGCCTTGTTTTGGGCCTCTTGAATGCTACTTCCAAGTGCTGTAGCACAAAGAACACGACCGCCATCGCTCACTATTTTGTTATTTTCAAGCTTGGTCCCTGCATGAAAAATCTTCGCGTCTTTTGCATCAACAGGAACAATAATTGTTTCACCATTCTTGTAATCATCAGGGTACCCATTAGCAGCTAAGACAACACCCAATGATGCCATTGTATCCCATTCAATAAGAGCTTCGTCTAGCCTTCCTTGAGTAGCTAACAGGCATAATTGTGCGAGATTTGATTTCAAACGCATCATGATTGGTTGAGTTTCAGGGTCGCCAAACCTGCAGTTATATTCTAGTACTTTTGCCTTGCCATTTTTTATCATCAATCCAGCATAAAGAAAACCAGTATATGGCGAACCTTCCGAAGACATAGCATCGACAGTTTTCTGAATAACGTTCTTCATTACATCATCAAAAATATTTGCATTTATTACTGAAGCAGGCGAATATGCACCCATACCTCCAGTGTTAGGGCCTTTATCTGCATTATCTCGCGCTTTGTGGTCTTGAGAAGTTGCCATAGGTAATATACTTTTACCATCCACCATAACAATAAAGCTAGCCTCCTCCCCAACTAAAAACTCTTCAATCACAATCCTTGAACCAGAATCACCGAAACGGTTTCCTTTCAACATATCGTCTATCGCTTCGATAGCTTCCTGCTCCGTTTTAGCAACAATAACCCCCTTGCCCGCAGCCAAGCCGTCAGCCTTTATTACTATAGGAACGCCTTTTTCTTTGACATAGGAATTTGCGCTTTCCTGTTCGGTAAAAACCTCATAAAAGGCAGTTGGAATATTATTCCTTATTAAAAAGTCTTTGCAAAAAACCTTCGATCCTTCTAGCCTTGATGCAGCCTGAGTAGGGCCAAATATAGCTAAATGATGTGCACGGAAATTATCCACAATGCCTGCAATTAGCGGTTCCTCAGGTCCCACGATTGTAATGTCAATTTCTTCACTGATAGCAAACTCAATGAGCAACTCAATTTCGTCTGATCTAATATCAATATTTGATATTTTATCTTCTAATGCAGTCCCTGCATTTCCTGGAGCAACGAAGACATGCTCCACTATATTAAAGCTTGCACACTGCCATGCAAGAGCATGCTCTCTCCCGCCCGACCCGATTACCAAAACCCTCATGTTATCCCCAATTGATATCTATTGATGATATTAATCAGCACTTAAGACTGTAATTATAATTAAACGATAAATTAATACCAATACAAAAGACTTAACTTTAATCAAATAAAAAGGCGTTTAGGCAGAACCTCACCAATGTTGTTAGTCTGTCCAATACCAATGAAATTATTGTTATTATCATATAACTGAACTTTTTTAGCCTTATCAGCATGAACATAGCTAACCTTTCTTCCACTTTTAATATGAGCTGTTTGACTTACGTCTAAATAAACATGGTCCATTTCTGGCAGCACTTCCTCAGCTCTCAATAGTGTCCTATCTAGGATATCTAGACTTTGCTTTTTAAGTAATGTAAGCTGTTCATAAGTCTTGCTCTCAGAAATGTTAAGGTGAGCAAAGCCTACTCTTCTTAACTCAACAACGTGTCCGCCACAACCCAGCTCTTTTCCTATATCCTCAACCAGTGTTCTTATATATGTTCCTTTTGAGCAAGACACATCCAAGCTTAATGAATCATTTTTATATTGTAATAATTTGATTTTATGAATCATAACATTTCTAGCATCTCTCTCTACTTCGAGACCTTTTCGTGCAAGTTTATATAAAGGCACACCGTTACGTTTGAGCGCTGAAAACATTGGAGGAATTTGGCTAATTTCTCCAACAAATCGGTTCAATGCAACCCTTATGGAGGACGCATCAATATTATTAGTAGACCCAAAGTTCTCTATATCCCCTTCAGTGTCACCAGTACTACTGATCTGACCTAGTTTGGCAACAACAAAATAGCGCTTATCGCTATCAAGAAGATATTGTGAAATCTTAGTTGCTTGACCAAAACATATTGGCAGTAAGCCACTTGCTAGCGGATCAAGACTGCCAGTATGCCCCGCTTTTTTTATCTCAAATAGTTGTTTAACTCGCTGCAAAGAATAGTTAGATGTATTGCCAACCGACTTATCTAACAAAACAATACCGCTGATATCCCTGCCTTTTGTTATTCCTTTTGACATTATCAGTACTAATTCTCAAAGTTTCTTTAGAAGTTTGTCCATTCTAGCACCAGTGTTTGGAGCCGTATCATAGATAAAATTGAGTAACGGTGTATGGCGTAAATCCAGCTCTTTAGATATACGAAATCTAAAAAATCCACTGGCTTTTTTAAGCAACGCTGTCACCATTGTAAGTCTATCCTCTTCAACTGAAAAATATACTTTTGCACCGCTAAGGTCTCGACTAACAATAACATCTGTAATAACAACATCCTTCAGCCGCTGATCTTTTGTCTCTTGCTGTAAAAGCAATACTAGTTCACGCTTCATAAGTTCACCGACTCTGTCTTTGCGGTAACTAAGTTGTTGATTCACGATGAAGTCATACTTAAAGTGAACGCGCTATCTCAACACGCTCAAAAACTTCAATTTGGTCACCAGGCTGGACATCAGTATAGTTGAAAACACCGACACCGCACTCGGTACCAGACTTAACTTCCTTTACATCATCCTTAAACCTTCTCAGAGATTCTAGCTCACCCTCATAAATAACTACACTATCACGCAAAACCCTAATTGGACTATCCTTTCTGATAACACCCTCTTCAACCATACAGCCAGCAATATCACCAAATTTAGGTGATTTAAATACATCTTTAACCATCGCTATTCCTATAATATTCTCACTTAGTTCTGGGCTAAGCAAGCCACCCATAATGCCTTTGATATCATCGATAAGGTTATAGATGATGCTGTAATATTCAATTCTTACCCCTTCAGACTCTGCCGATTTACGAGCAACAGCATCAGCGCGAACATTAAAGCCAAGAACCGTTGCATCTGAAGCGCTTGCCAAAGAAATATCTGTATTGTTTATTGCCCCGACGCCAGAAGAGACGACTTTCACTTTAACCTCTTCATTAGACAAATCTTCTAAAGCCTCAACAAGAGCCTGAGCTGAGCCACGGACATCAGACTTTAAAAGAAGATTAAGTGTTGAGACTTCACCTTCTTCCATTTGCGTAAAAAAGTTGTCCATTTTTTCCGCTTGTTGCTTTTGAAGGCTTGTTTCGCGGTCTTTAGTTTTTCTATATTCAGCAACTTCTCTAGCTTTTTTCTCGCTATCAACAACTAATAGTTCGGAGCCAGAATCAGGCACACCTGAAAGTCCTAAAATTTCTATTGGCATAGAAGGTAATGCCTCAAGAATAGAATTACCCTTGTCATCGACTATCTGTTTAACCTTACCAAACTCTTGCCCTGCAATGACAATATCCCCTTTTCTTAATGTCCCAGATTGAACAAGTATTGTTGCAATTTTGCCTCTACCTTTATCTAATTTAGCTTCCAGTACTACTCCAGTTGCAGGCTTATCTTTAACAGCACTTATTTCATTTATTTCCGCTGTCAGCGTAATGCTTTCAAGTAATGCCTCTATTCCCTCTCCAGAGTGGGCTGAAACAGGGACCATCATTACATCGCCACCCCAGTCTTCAGCGATAACATCATGTGTAGAAAGCGCTTGCTTTACTTTGTCAAGTTCAGCGCCCTCTTTGTCAATTTTATTAATCGCCACAATCATTGGAACATCCGCTGACTTAGCATGTTGAATGGATTCAATAGTTTGTGGCATGACACCATCATCAGCCGCTACTACTAAGACAATAATATCAGTTGCATTTGCTCCACGAGACCTCATCTTGGAGAATGCTGCATGTCCTGGCGTATCAATAAAAGTAATAATATTTCCTTTCTGACTCACCTGATAAGCTCCAATATGTTGTGTAATTCCTCCAACT
>CAZSHL010000034.1:0-11302 GCA_964606585.1 uncultured Piscirickettsiaceae bacterium | reverse complement strand
ATAGAATGACTTTTATTAATCACTGGTTAAGAAAAGAAATCCATGAAATTGAAGCTTATCATGTGCCAAGTTCGAATAATATGATAAAACTTGATGCTATGGAAAGCCCATTTTTAGTTCCTCAAGATTTAATGCAGCCCTATCTAGAATGTTTATCTGAAGCTGCTTTAAATCGTTATCCGGATGCAAACGCAGAACAAGTACAAAATACTTTAAGGACACTTATGGATATACCAAGTGAGCTTGGTATTTTGCTCGGTAATGGGTCGGATGAATTAATTCAATTAATGTCGCTTGCTTGTGATACTGGTGACACTATTTTAAGCCTTGAGCCAAGTTTTGTTATGTACGAGATGATAGCAAAATTTACGAGACTTAATTATCATGGCGTTTTGTTAGATGAAAACTATCAGATTAATTTAAGTAAAACACTGGAAGAGATTCGTCGCGTTAAACCTAAAATAATCTTTATTGCTTATCCCAATAATCCTACAGGTAATGCATTTAATCATGAATCGGTCTTAACAATTATTAAAGAGAGTGGAGCTTTAGTTGTTATTGATGAAGCTTATTATGCCTATAGCAAGTATAGCTTTCTAGATGAGGTTAAAAACTTTTCCAATATGGTTCTTCTAAGGACTATATCAAAGATAGGGTTTGCCGGTCTAAGGCTAGGTTTATTGATTGCTAGCAAGAATACTGTAAAGGAACTAGATAAGTTAAGATTACCATACAACATAAACACTCTAACTCAAGCAAGCGCAAACTTTTTGTTAAAGGAAAAGGATTATATAGTTGAAAATGCCAAGATAATTATTAACGAGAGAGAGCGATTATTTGACGAATTAACGAAAGTTTCTAATCTAACTGTGTTTCCTTCGCAAGCAAATTTTCTACTCATTAAAGTTGATAATGCAAGCTCACTATTGGAATCATTAAATGAGAAGAGCATATTAGTAAAAAGTTTTCCTAAACATCCCCAACTAAAAAATTGTATAAGGATGACTGTTGGAACTTTCGAAGAAAACACCCTATTTCTAGAGCATATAATAGACCACTATGGTTAATCGAAAAGATTTAGATAATTACTGTAGCGAATACCTTGATGTTGTTACTTTTAAGGACTATTGCCCAAACGGACTGCAACTTGAAGGCACTGAAAATATTACAAATATTGTTAGTGGGGTCAGTGCAAACTTAGCGCTTATAGAGAGAGCTGTTGATGAAAAAGCAGATGCTATTTTTGTACATCATGGCATTTTCTGGAGAGATGAAGGTCATACTATTATTGGTTCCAAGCGTAGAAAAGTTGCCTTACTGTTGTCACATAATATAAATCTTTTTGGATATCATCTACCTTTAGACGCACATCCAAAAATAGGCAACAATGTCCAACTTGGAAAGCTTTTGGATATTCAAAACATGAGGCCGGTTGATAGAAGCTTGTTATGGCAGGGGGATCTAAACATTAGTTTAAGTGACCTTACCTCTCGCATAGAACAAACACTCGATAGAGTGCCGCAAGTATTTGGAAAGCAGCATGAAATGATTCGAAAAGTTAGTTGGTGTACTGGTGGAGCACAAAAATATATCGATGAAGCCATAAAGCTGGATGTAGAAGCTTATATCAGTGGTGAGGTGTCTGAAAATACACCTGCAGCGGCTCTAGAGAATAATATTGCATATATTGCAGCAGGGCATCATGCGACAGAGAGGTATGGAGTTCAAGCTTTATGTGAGCACCTTAGTTTAAAATTCAACTTAAAACACCAGTTTTTAGAAGTTGAAAATTCAGTTTAATCATTAATAGACATCAATTAGTTATGGAGCGTGTCAATCTTACTTCTTCACTAGACATTAGTAGAATCATTTATGGAATGTGGAGACTTCATTCTGATAAAAAAAAGTCTCTAAATAATATAAATAAGAAAATTAATTTATGTCTTGATCAAGGCATTACAACATTTGATCAGGCAGCTGTGTATGGAGGGTATAGTTCCGAAGCTTTGTTTGGTAAAGCAATTAAATTAAATTCCTCATTAAGAGAAAAAATCGAAATTGTTTCAAAATGCGGGATTGTTAACCCCTCAGATAGATACCCAAATGCTTCAAATAGTTATTATGACACATCAAAAGAACATATTATTGAATCTGTTGAATTGTCACTAACCAATTTAGGGACTGATTATTTAGATCTTTTGTTGATTCATCGACAGGATCCTTTTTTGAATCATTTCGAAACTGGAGGAGTCTTGGATGAACTGATTGAGAGTGGTAAGGTAAAGGAGGTTGGAGTTTCAAATTTTAGACCCTACGACTATAGTTTATTGCAATCAGGAATGAAAAATGCACTGGTCACAAATCAGATTGAAATTTCTTTGGTCTGCACTGAAGGTTTCACGAATGGCGACATTGCATATCATCAGAAAAGATCAACAAATTTGATGGCATGGTCTGCACTCGGTGGTGGTGCACTCATGAGTGATGAAGGGGTTTTAGGAAAAACTTTGACAAAGATTGCTGATATGCAAGGCGTCGATAAAGCGGCAGTTGCGACAGCCTGGATAATGGCGCATCCAGCAAAGATTTGTCCCATAATGGGTACAAATAATTTAGATAGAATATCAAAACTTTCTGATGCAACCAAAGTCAAAATGGATAGAGAATTGTGGTTTGAACTCTACATTGCCTCATTTAAATCAGGCGACGAAACATGGAAACTGCCATAATTTCATGAAATTTTGACTGAATTTCCAATTAGTTGAACTAAAAATGCAGTCTTAATTTAATATATTTTTGAATATTGACTCATCTGCCTCGTATAATCTATAGTTTTTTTAGTTTTATCGAACAATATGGGTAAAAAATATAATGTTGTTGTTGTCGGAGCAACTGGAGCTGTAGGTGAAACTCTTATCTCAATATTAGATCAGAGAAATTTCCCTATTGAAAATTTATATCCTTTGGCATCTAAACGTTCAGCTGGAAACAAGGTAACTTGTCAAGGTAAATCTTGGACCGTGGAAGATTTAGAAACTTTTGATTTTTCTAAAACTCAGATAGGTCTGTTTTCTGCTGGTGGTCATATTTCTGAAATTTATGCTCCGATTGCAGCAAAAGCTGGGTGTATTGTGATTGATAATACATCCCATTTTCGTCGAGAAAAAGATATTCCTTTGGTTGTGCCAGAAGTGAATGCACATGCGATAAGCGATTATAAGAATCGTAACATCATTGCTAATCCGAATTGTTCAACTATCCAAATGTTGGTTGCGTTGAAACCAATTTATGATGCTGTTGGTATTGTGCGCATTAATGTAGCAACTTACCAGGCAGTTTCTGGAACTGGTAAAGAAGCTATTACTGAGCTTACAAATCAAACAGTAAACTTATTAAATGGGAAGAGTATTGAAAAAGAGGTATATCCAAAACAAATAGCATTCAACGCTATTCCTCATATTGATGTCTTTCAAGATAATGGTTATACCAAGGAAGAGATGAAAATGGTATGGGAAACACAGAAAATCTTTGAGGATGAAGATATTTTAGTTAACCCTACTGCGGTGAGGATTCCTGTTGTCTATGGTCACTCAGAAGCTGTTCATATCGAAACAAAGCAAAAAATTTCTGCCAAGGAAGCAAGAGATTTACTTAAAAATGCAAATGGAGTAACAATTATTGATGATAGAAATGATGGAGGATATGCAACACCTTTTGAAGAGGCAACAAATAGTGATGAAACTTTCGTCAGTCGTATCCGAGAAGATATTAGTCATGAAAGAGGCCTGAATTTATGGGTTGTATCAGACAATATAAGAAAGGGTGCAGCATTAAACTCTATTCAAATAGCTGAAATTCTCATCAAAGACCATATCGCTTAAGATAAAATCCGGTTTATGATTAAAATTGAGCGAAAAACCAACGAAACAGATATTATGGTTGCCCTAGAGCTTTATGGCGCTGGTCAGGCTAATATAGATACAGGTGTACCATTTCTTGACCATATGCTAGATCAAATAGCACGTCATGGATTAATGGATCTTACAATCAAATGTGATGGAGATACAGAAATAGATGATCATCATACTGTTGAGGATATCGGTATTGCTATAGGTCAGGCTTTTTTGAAAGCGGTTGGAGATAAAAAAGGTTTGACAAGATATGGTCACTCATACGTACCTCTTGATGAAGCCTTATCAAGGGTTGTTCTTGATCTTTCTGGTCGTCCTGGCTTAGATTTGGGGGTAAGTTTTACAAGGGAAAGGGTCGGAACATTTGATGTTGATTTAATTAGAGAGTTTTTTCAGGGATTTGCAAATCATGCATTAGTTACCCTGCATATTGACAATATCAAGGGAATTAATTCACATCATCAGGCAGAAACAATCTTTAAGGCGTTTGGAAGAGCTCTTCGTATGGCAGTTACGACAGATGAACGCCAACCAGATACAATACCTTCAACAAAGGGTTCACTATAATTAGATTCTACTTAAAAGGTTACAGATTAGCGTGCAAACGATTGCGATAATTGATTATGGAATGGGTAACATCCGTTCTGTTCAGAAAGCGCTAGAGTATGTGGCTCCAAATGATAAATGTATACTGACCAATGATGTCAATATAATCTCACAAGCAGATCGTGTAGTTTTTCCAGGACAAGGAGCTATGGGTGCATGTATGAATGCCCTTGATGAGCATAACTTAAGAGAAGTTATTATAAGGTCAGCAAAAGAGAAACCTTTTCTTGGTATTTGTCTTGGATTACAGCTATTATTTGATTTTAGTGAAGAGAATAACGGTACACAAGGGCTTTCTGTTATCCCAGGATCAGTAATAAAATTTACAAATAATAAACATAAAATACCACATATGGGATGGAATACGGTTAAAAAAGAAATAAATCACCCACTTTGGTATCAAATAGATGATAACTCAAGATTTTATAGTGTCCATAGCTATTACGTTAAGGAAAATGATGAAAGTTATGTTGCAGGTACAACAGAATATGGTATTAAATTTACTTCGGCAGTGGCAAAAGAAAAATTATTTGCAGTTCAATTTCACCCAGAGAAATCACAAAAAGACGGTCTTCAATTGCTAAAGAACTTTATTAATTGGCAATTTCATTGATGTAAATTAATCATTTATCATTCAATATGTAGTTAGCACAATTGATGACACCAAAGTTGTAACCTGCTCCAAATATATTTAGATGATTAAGATAGTGATATAGCATATAAAGTGGTTTTCTTTGTTCAAACCCTTCTTCTAATTGATAGTTGTTGTTGTAAGCATTATAGAAGTTATCATTAAATCCACCAAACATATGAATTAACGCAAAGTCCATCTCTCGATGACCATAGTAGCAAGCTGAATCAATGAAATATGGGTTTTCTTTCCCGTTAATAACATTTCCAGACCATAGATCACCATGCAGAAGTGATGGTTTGACAGAATTATCTATATATTTAGTGAGTTTAGGTTCAATTAATAGCAAATTTTCATATAAACTTTGATCAATTTTTTTTGATTTATATGCATAATTAATTTGATATAAAAGTCGATATAGCCAAAAAAAATCTTTCCATGATGTTATTTTTTCATTATTTACATTTTTTTGATTCATTAGACCAATAGTATTATTAAATTCAAAGCCGAAGTATATTGCTTCTTGCCGATGAAGTATTGCTAGCTCTTGACCTAACTGTCTTTGATAATCTTTTTTATTATTTTCTTCAATCCATTCCAAAACTTGATATTGTCTAGATGAGTATATTACTTCTGGTGTATGAATATAATTTCGTAGCAAATTTAGCTCTTTTGCTTGATTAATGAAATTGTTATTAGGCTCTGTTTGGTATTTAGCTAGGTAAGTATTAGCCTTGTTAGTAGTTATTTTGTATATTTGTATCGTATTATTTTTTATTGTTACTATGCTAGTAACTTTTTCGCCAAGTTCAGTTTCAATTTCTGCTTCAATAGTCATTAATTATTTAATTTTTTTCTAAGACAGTCTATGTAAAGCTCTTGATCCATCGGCTTGTTATTTTGTTTTAATACAAATAGCATTTTTGTAATGCAGTCCATCATTGCATGTTCAACTTCATGTGAGTCTTTATGTATATTTAGTAATTTGCTGTATATTTCTTTTATGCCTTCAGGTTGATTGATAGAAAGCTGTTCTCTTAGAGCTAAATGCAAATTAATATGAAGGAATGGATTGACTTCACCCTGCTCTAGAAAATAATCTGAATCAATGTTGTATATTTTTTTTTGGTATTCAGGGTGAATTTGTATAATTGCAACAAGTTCCTTTTCTAAAGGCTCAAGAAATTGATTATTTTTATATTTATCCCAGGACTTAGCTAAGAATTTCCGCTGCTCATTCCTATCTTGATTAAACAGCATCAATAGCTATTAGATTATAAGTTTTTCTCTTCGTATTCACACAAATCAAGCAGGGTACAATCCGGGCAATGGGGAGATCGAGCCTTGCAAACATACCTGCCATGAAGGATCATTAAATGATGTGCCGGGACTTTATATTCATCAGGTATGAATTTAATTAATTTTTTTTCAACCTCAAGGACAGTTTTTCCTGATGCAATAGCAGTTCTGTTTGCGACTCGATAAATATGCGTATCTACTGCAATTGTTGGTTGGCCGAAAGCAGTATTGAGGACAACGTTAGCGGTTTTTCTTCCTACACCAGGCAAAGCCTCTAGTTCTTTTCTAGTTTCTGGTACCTTTGAATTATATTTATCAATCAGTATTCGACAAGTTTGAATTATATGTTTTGCTTTTGAGTTAAAAAGCCCAATTGTCTTTATGGTTTCTCGTAACTTATCTTCACCAAGGTCATATATAGTTTCAGGCGTATTCGCAATAGGAAAAAGAATGTCCGTAACTTGATTGACGCTTTTATCAGTAGCTTGTGCTGAAAGTGTTACTGCTACAAGAAGTTCAAAAGAGGTGGAATAGTTAAGTTCAGTGGTTGGATTAGGTATTTGCTTTAGCAATCTGCCAAACATTTCACTACGAGTTTCTGCGTTCATTTAATGCAATTGTTGATAGGAACTATGGGCGAATATTATACCCAACATATGCAACTTTTTCAATATTGCTTACTTAGTGAATTTATAAAAATGAACTTGCATATTTTTCTAATTGCATCCACATTTGAGACTCATTTGGTGTACTTTTTTTAAGTTTATCAAGGCTCTTATAGAAGTTTTCAATTGAAAGATAGCCGTTTTCACCATTCTGTACTCGAGATTGAACGATTTCAAACCATTTTTCTTGTTCAATTTCTGTTAGTGTTTCAGGGAAATTTCTAGCCTTATAGTTCCTTAATAGATTCAATAATTTCTTGTCATTAAATTTGGGTTGAAAGTTTTTTAGTTCTTCTGAGGTTAGGTTTTGTATTTTGTTACATACAATTCTATCGGCTTTGTCAATAAAGTTATCGTAAAGTGACTGATCAACATCTTTAGAAGGCTTTCTTTCGGTGTCATTTGCATATACAGATTTTATTTTTTCTGATATTTGAGTCTGATTTTCTTTAATAAATGAGAGATTATTCATACATTTATCAATGTCAATTTTGAGCTGTTTAGTTATCTTATTTTCAAGTTTGTAGACATTTGGAACAAACATGGGACTTTTATTAAATGCCAGTTCCTTAATTGAAAGTCTTTCAAAGCCTTTTGGTAATTTTTTTGAAAAAATTAGAGCTCTTAATTCCTCAGTCTCTAGTTCGGTAATTAAGCTTGGATCTTGTTCAAGATTAAATACCAATACACGGTCAGAATACTCTGGATGATATGCTAAAGCAGTTGTTAGACGTGTACACGAATGTTTGGCAGGATAAATTCCAGATGTATGTAATAACGGAGAAAAAAGCTCGATTTTTCTACTTACTTCTTTTTTATCTCGCAAACTTAGCGCGTAATCAAATAATTTTGGTTGTGTAAGTTTAATTTTTCTCGCAATACCAATAGTAGCCTTAACATCAGCAAGTGCATCATGTGCATCACTATGTTCGATATCATTTGCAGGAGCAAGTTTATCAAGTTTGAAAACTGGCTTATTATTTTCATCATAAGCCCACTTAAGACTATTGTCTTTTTTTAGTGCATAACAAAAACGTGCAACATTAAGGATGTCCCATCTTGAGTTGCCTTTTTGCCAGTGCCATGCATAAGGGTCTATAAAATTTCGAAAAAGAGTGTAACGAGTAAATTCATCATCAAAGTTAATCGAGTTGTAACCAACGATGCAAGTTTCAGGAGCTGAAAATTCTTTGTTTATTTTTGAAATAAAAGTTTTTTCAATTAAGCCATTTTTTTCACAAGTTTGGGGCGTAATGCCCGTTACCAAACATGCTTCAGGAGTTGGCAGGCAATCATATGTTGGCTTACAGTAAAACATATGCTCATCAATGATATGGAGATTTTCATCAGTTCTAATACCGGCAAATTGAGCAATCCTTTGAGTTTTTGGTGATAAACCAAATGTTTCGTAGTCATACCAAAAGAAAGTTTTCATGGTGGCTGGCTATGAGTCTCTATAAAGATGATTAAAATTTAATTCAAATTTTACGACAATACAATTACATTGAATAACCGAAATTATTATTAATTGGCTAATATCTACCCAAAAAAAATTTACATTGCCGATTTACAAACATACACATACAGCTGTATGAAGGCACAACTCTTCTGAAAATATGACATTAAATGCGAAAGTACAATCTAATGTCTAAATAAAAAACTCAGCGATTAAGCTGAGTTAGTCGGAGTAACGAGTAACTATTTTGGTACTACGTTGGCCGCTTGTGGGCCTTTTTCACCATCTTCTAAATCGAATTCTACTTCTTGACCTTCGTCAAGAGTTTTGTAGCCTTCAGTCTGAATAGCTCTAAAGTGAACAAAGACGTCATCACCACCTTCTTGTTCAATAAACCCAAAACCTTTCTTTGCGTCAAACCATTTGACGCGACCTGTTGTTGTAGACATGTAGTCTCCTAAAAAAAATAAAACGCGGGAAATAAACAACTAAGAAAATTTACTGTGAAACCGAGAGATAGTCAATCAAAAACACAAAGCAAATACCAGATGAATCTTTACCAGCAAAAACAATTTTACACTCAAAAAAATAGTTCAATATATATATTTTTTGGTTATTTTATTTAGATAACAATTACTCAAACCACTTAATTGAGCATCCCATGGAAGGAATTTGATCAGCTGGACCCCTGCCTGTTAAAGCAACTTGTTTCATCGCTTCAAAAAGGTCACGCCTTGCGTTTTTGACAGTTTCTTTTCTCGATTCATCTAGTCTTCCGCGATATTGAAGACCTAAATTTCTGTTATAACCAAAAAAGTCTGGAGTGCAAACTGCACCATAGGATTTTGCGACTTCTTGTGTTTCATCTATAAGGTATGGAAAAGGAAACTTCATCTCATTAGCTATTTTTTGCATGTTTTTGAATGAATCCGCTTCATATTCACTCGGGTCATTTGACATGATAGCGACAGAGTTTACACCTAATTCTTTAAGTTCTTTAGTATCTCGTATAATTCGATTAATGATAGATTTAACATAGGGGCAGTGGTTGCAAATGAACATAATTAGTAAGCCATTTCGACCATTTAAACTATCAAGATTATAAAAATTGCCATCGACACCTTTCAAATTAAAGTCAATTGCATTTCGATTAAAGTCACATACGGGGGTTTCGGTTCTTATCATTTTAAATCCATAAAATATTTATATAAATAACTCTACTAAGATTTTAATATAGTTTGAATAATGTGACCTGCCATCATAAGCCCAAAAATATTAGGCATATAGGATATAGCTCCATTGACAGCTCTAGGTCTTCCAGTAGGAGCAAATGAAGAAATTTTAACTTCTTCATGGGGCAGAGCTTTTAATTGCTTTTCTGTAGAATGAACTACTGGAAATTTTAATGATCCCTTGATCTGTCTTAGTTGTTTTCTAATTTCTCTAGCCAGGGCACAATTTTCAGTTTTATCCATTCTTGAAATTCTTACTTTAGTAGGATCCAATCTACCCCCAGCTCCCATACTTGATATGATTGGCATTCCAGATCGATTACAAGCATCAATTAAGATTGTTTTAGGGCTAATAGAATCAATACAATCTGCGATAAAAGTCAGGTCATCATCTTGAGCAATTTTTTCAGCTGTTTTCTGATCAATAAAAATATTTTTTTCGTTGATAATCGTGTTTGGGTTTATATCCTGAAGTCTTTTGGATAGAATTTCAACTTTCGATTTACCCAGTGTTGAGTGCAATGCAATTAGTTGACGATTCAGATCTGTTTTTGTGACATAATCAAAATCTATTAGTGTTAATTCGCCTATCCCTGCTCGGCAAAGTGACTCAGCACAAGCACCACCAACACCACCCAGGCCAGCTATCAAAACATGGGATTCAGCCAATTGAGAAATTCCAAGTTGACCAACTAGTATTTCAGTACGCGCACAACTTCTAGACATTAGGATATATTGAAAAGATTGTAAGCATTTTCATCGCATTGTTTGATAATCTGCTCTGTAGTTAATTTTTTAATTTTAGCAATCCTTTCTATGACCTGAATTAATTCATCAGGATTTTTGTAGTCATCAGTTTCTATCAAAATAGATTCTAGTGGTAAAAAATTCACAATCTCATGCAGTTTATATGCATGAGGACTAGCTAATGAGATTCCAAAACCAAAGAAAAGGTTCATTTTGAGTAAAATTTTGGCTTGCTCTAGACTGCCTGAATATGCATGGATAACGCCTCGCGATTTTGAGTATGATTTCAACAGGTCCGTAACATCCTCTGTTGCCTGAACTGAATGAATGATTAAGGGCAGGTCAAAACGTGTTGCTAATGCTATTTGTTCGTCAAAAAAATATCGCTGCCTATTTCTGTCTTTTATTTTGACATAGTCCAAACCACATTCACCAACCGCAACTGGTTTTTCTTCTTCAATTTTAACTTCTAGTGAATGTAGATCGAGTATTTGATGGTCTTCAATAAACCAAGGATGTATGCCAAGGGCAAAGTGGTGGTTATTGTCTATTGAACAGCACTTAATAACATCATCCCAATTATCTTTGCCTGTTGCAGGGACGATTACTTCAGTTGTTGTCTTGGATGGTGAACCGACAGATGCAAAGTTTAAGTGAATGTGTGAATTTATCATTGTTTCCTTTATAATTATCTATTTATCTATTTCAACGCAATAATGTTTCTTGTAAAAATGACGCAAGTCCGTTTAACCTTA
>CAZSHL010000033.1:0-11378 GCA_964606585.1 uncultured Piscirickettsiaceae bacterium | reverse complement strand
ATGAACATTTAAATGACGAATACGTTAAAAAAGCACAAAAAGAAGGCTACCGATCTAGAGCAGTATACAAATTACTCGAAATTATTGAAAATAATCAGATTATCAATAAGGGTAATAAGGTTCTTGACTTGGGTGCAGCTCCAGGGGGTTGGTCTCAAGTTGCATCAAAAATAGTTGGTAAAACAGGTCAAGTAATAGCTAGCGATCTCTTGCCCATTGACAATATTTCAAATGTTGATTTTTTACAGGGTGACTTCACAGAAAAAGTTGTTTATAAAAAACTGATAGAGTTAACCGAGAAAAGTAAATTCGATGTTGTTTTGTCAGATATGGCACCAAATATGAGTGGCCAGAAATCAATTGACCAACCTAAATCAATCTACTTATCTGAGTTAGCTCTTGATATGGCTATTAAAGTACTCTCTAATAATGGTCACTTTATAGTCAAGGTTTTTCAGGGAGATGGGTTTGATACTTTCTTGAAAAATGCAAGAGAGAATTTCAAAAAAGTTGTAATCAAAAAGCCAAAAGCTTCAAGAGCTAGATCTAAAGAAGTCTATCTTGTATCTAGTCAGTTAAAATAACGACTTATGCGATATTTCTCTCAAATTCAAGACCTCGTCAAATCCGATATGAAAAAAGTGGACGATATTTTAGTCAACCGCTTAAAAACAGATGTCGATCTGATTAATCAGATGAGTCATTACATTATTACATCTGGAGGTAAGCGACTAAGACCAATACTTCTCCTGCTGTGTGCAAAAGCAACAAATTATAATGGAGAATACCATTATCCTATGGCAGCAGTTATTGAATTAATCCATACAGCAACACTTCTTCATGATGATGTAGTTGATGAATCCAAGGCTCGACGCGGTGGAGAAAGTGCAAATCAAATTTGGGGTAACGCCGCTAGTGTTTTGGTTGGAGATTTTCTATATTCAAGAGCCTTTGAAATTATGGTTGAACCAGATTTAATGGAAATCATGAGAATTTTGTCAAAGGCTACAAATAAGATTGCTGAAGGAGAAGTTCTCCAATTGCTTTATATTAAAAATACTGACATTTCTCAAGCAGAATATTGTGAAGTAATTGAAAGAAAGACTGCGTGCTTATTTCAAGCTGCATGCAAGATAGGTGGAATTTTGTCAAATGCATCAAAAGATACTATTCAAGCTCTTGGCAATTATGGTTTGCATCTAGGTAATGCATTTCAAATAATTGATGACGTACTTGATTATGAATCTAACAGCGAAGTTATGGGTAAAGAGGTTGGAGATGATCTAGCAGAAGGTAAAGTCACCTTACCAATGATTTATGCGCTAGAGAAAACTTCTGGAACATCAAATAAACTCCTCAAGACTTCAATCAAAAACTCCGATACAACAAAAATTCAGGATATTTTATCAATCTTATCTAGTGTCAAAGCATTTGACTATACAAGACAAGTCGCAGCTAAAGAGGCAAAAAAAGCTCTGCAATCAATACAAAGCATCCGTAAATCGAATTACCAAGAAGCTCTAAGTTTGCTCTGTGAAATATCATTAAATAGAGAAAACTAGGTTTTTAATGCTGAATTCGGCAATAAAAAAGCAAATTCGCACATCTTTCGAAGCGGCTAAAAAAGAGTTATCTGATTACACTAACCGCCCTTCTCAAAATATTATGATAGCCGAGATAGCGAAAACATTGTCAGGCGAATATCGAGATTTAAATCGCATTATTTGTGTTGAAGCTCCCACAGGCATTGGAAAAACTTTAGCATATTTAATTGCCACTGTTCCCATTACCCTTTACAAAAAGAAAAAACTAATTATTGCAAGTGCTAATGTTGCCTTGCAAGAACAAATCTTAAATAAAGACATTATTGAAGCTAAAAAATATCTAGTTTTTGATTTTAGTTTTGCTCTAGCTAAAGGACGTTCTCGGTATTTATGTATTCGTAATTTAGTTAATATAACTGACCAGACTTCAAGTAATGATTCTCTTTTTGAAGACTCGATACTTTGGGATTCACGTCCTAGTCAAAAGCAAATAAAAAAATTACAAGAAATGTTGAAAAGTTATTCTACTAAAAAATGGAATGGAGAAATTGATAGCCTTGATTCTCCTCCCGAAGAATCGTCATGGCAAAAAATATCTTGTAATCGTTTTACCTGTAATGCAAAAAACTGTGAATTCTACAATGACTGTGCCTTTTTTAACGCTAGACAGAAAATATCCCAGGCTGATATCATAATTGCCAATCACGACCTTGTTTTAGCGGATATTTTTACTGGCAGCTCAATACTTCCTGATGTTGAAGATTGTTTTTTTATATTTGACGAGGCGCATCACTTTTCACAAAAAGCTCTATCTCATTTTTCGATTAGTACAAGTACCGAATTTATCAAGACCACAATTAGACAAGTTCAAGGTGCACTTGATCAGATAGCAAAACTTACTAAAAAAAGAAAATCTGATAATTTCGTTAAAAAAATCGATGATGCAATCGATGATCTGTTGGAAAAACTCTTATATCTTGAATATGAGGACGATATTCATCTTTTTAGTATTTCTGGTGTTAGTCGTGATATTGTAGACTTGGCAAAAAATATATTAAAAATTATTAATAAAGCTTATGTAGGATTTTGTGATCAAAAGGATTTGTGGCAAACTTATATCAAAAACCACAATATTGAACAACTTACAGTAGACAACCTAAGCAACTTCATTGGACTAAACGATCAAAACCTAACGTCTATTATGCAAACATTAACTGCATTTACTCAGAAACACAGTTTAAAAAAAATACCAGTAAGTAATTGGATAAAGAGATCAAACTTATCAGAAAATAAATTTAATTATCATATTAATACAGCAAAAATTGATGTTTCAGAACAGTTAAATAATATTATTTGGTCTGAGGCAGCTGGCATTGTTTTAACTTCAGCCACTTTAACTTCTCTTAATAGTTTTGATAGACTTAATCAGCAGCTAGGGCTATCCAGAAAAGAAAATAAATATTTACGGCTATCTTCACCATTCAATTTAAAGTTTGTTGATTTTATTGTTGCAAAAATGAATTCAAGTCCTAAAGAAATTTATGAACATACACAAGAACTTGCTAATGAATTAACTAAGCGTATCAATCAAAAGGAGGCAACCCTAGTGTTGTTTGCTTCTAACAATCAAATGCAAACAGTTGCCGACCTTGTGGAGCCGACTTTAAAATGCAACCTACTTGTTCAAGGTGAATATAGCAAAAGATATATTATTGAAAAACATCAGAAATATCGCACAAAAGGCCAGGGAAGTGTAATATTTGGCTTGGATAGTTTTGCTGAAGGTGTTGACCTAAAAGGAGATAATCTAAATCATGTAATGATTGCAAAACTTAGATTTAGTGTTCCTACCTCACCGATTGAAAAAACTACCCAATCTTATCTAGAATCTTTAAACAGAAATCCATTTTTTGAAATAGCTCTCCCAGATGCTTCATTAAGGCTTGTCCAGGCCTGTGGCAGATTGATTAGGTCTGAAACTGATAAAGGCAAGATAACAATTTTTGACAATCGATTAAAAACCAAATATTACGGCAAAAAGTTGATCGATGCACTTCCAGAATATAACATTATCATTGAATGATTATTGCTTGAAATTTGTTTATATCAAGCTTGTTATCGGAAATATGATAGGTAAATACAAATAGATAACATAAAATAGAGCAAACATTACATTAGTTTTCAAAATTGAAGTCAAGTAATCGCAAACAGGAGAGTCAAAAAATTTCAGTCATTGGCGGTATTGTTAATTTAGCATTATCTGTCGTCAAGGTTGTGGTGGGGTTTTTTGGAAACTCTGGAGCTATGATTGCAGATGGCATCCACTCTTTGTCTGATTTACTTTCAGATTGGGTTGTTTGGTATGCTTCCAAACATGCCAATGAAGAACCTGATGCTGAGCATCCTTATGGACATGAACGCTTTGAAACGGTTGCCACCCTTGGTTTAAGTTTCTTTCTTGTAGTTGTCGGAACAGGAATTATTTTTGATGCCTCAATGAGACTTTTTAACGCTGAACCCTTAAGTTTCGCCAATTGGCTCATTTCTATTTCAATTATTTCTATTGCCAGTAAAGAAGCTCTCTATTGGTATACCATTTTTGTTGCCAATAAAATAAAATCCCAAATGCTTAAAGCAAATGCTTGGCATCATCGCTCAGATGCACTCTCATCAATTGTAGTACTGTTAGGTATTTTTGGCGCCATTAACGGATATTACTATCTTGATAGTTTGGCAGCAATGATTGTTGGATTATTAATTATTTATATTGGTTGGAAATTAGGTTTTAGCGCAACTAAAGAATTAGTTGACACTTCAATTGACCCTGAAGATACCAAAAAGTTAATGACCGAATTATTAAAAATTAAAGGTGTTAGTGACGTTCATTCACTTAGAACTAGACAGATTGGTCATAAAAAATCTGCTGATGTTCATGTACAAGTAAGTCCTTTTTTATCCGTCAGCGAGGGTCACATTATCACTGTTAGTGTTGAGCGAGTTGCAAAAGAATGTGTTGAAGATCTTGACGATGTTATTGTCCATATCGATGCAGAAGATGATGAATCACATAAACCATATAAAGACCTCCCGGAAAGAGCAGAAGCCTTAAAAATTCTAGAACAAAGTTTAAAGTTGGAGAAATCTAATTACAAGATAGAGAGAACCCAATTACACTATCTAAATGGTGAGATTCTCGTAGATTTTTTCTTGTCCCTAGACTACTTGTCAGATAAAAAATCAGATGAAATAAAGTCTGAATTATCAGATATTGTTTGTAAATTGCCTGGCTTTGGTGAAGTTAAGATATATTTTAGTTAATGTATATAGAGCTTATAAATCATATGGAATGGTAGGCATGACATATAGCCCCTGCAAGAGCATCAGCCGCATCCGCTTGAGGAGCTTTGTTAAGTTTTAACAAGCTCTCGACCATAAATGAAACTTGTTTTTTGTCAGCATGACCCTTTCCGACAACTGTTTTTTTGATTTGATTTGGACTATAGTCAATTATTGGTATGTTTTTAATTCCCACCGCTGAAATAATTGCGCCTCTAGCGGTGCCAAGTTTTATTGCCGCATCTGGATTTGGCCTGTCCGGACGCATAAATGCCCTTTCTATAACGACAACATCTACTGGATTTTTTTCAAGAATTTCCTGAATACCTAAAAAAATAGTAACCACTCGCTCATTTAGCTCACCTTTTGTGCGAATACAACCGCTATTAATATAGCTAAATTTTAGTTTTTTTGCTGATATCAAGCCAAAACCGGTAATCCTAGAGCCTGGATCAATTCCTAGTATATTCATAATATAATTTTATCATCTGCGGTTAAAAGAACTTATATATTACCAATGCCGTTATAATCTTTTTTTATTTAACTTAAATCTAATGGCAATCATAGAACTAAACGAGAAAAATTTCGACGAAACAATTTCAAATAACGACATCGTTATTATAGATTTTTGGGCTCCATGGTGTGGACCGTGCTTACAATTTGCTCCTACATTTGAAGAAACCTCAAATAAAGTCGAAGGAGTAACTTTCGCCAAAATCAACACTGAAGATGAACGGACATTAGGAGCTCATTTTGGAATAAGATCAATTCCAACTTTAATGATTTTTCGAGAAAAAATCGGTATCTTTTCTCAGGCTGGTGCTCTTTCAGGAAAAGACCTTGAACTTCTCTTAGAAAAAGCTAAAAGCCTTGATATGAATGAAGTCAGGAAGGAAATAGATGCTAATTCTGAGAAATAAGTGTTGCATATTCATCCTCATTAAAACCAACCAATATAACCTTTCCAAAGATTAAAACTGGTCGTTTTATTAGTGTAGGATAGTTAAACAACAAATCAAAGTCTATATTCATTTTTTGTTCTTCGGATAAAGAACGATAGGTAGTTGAACGTCTATTAATTAGCTTTTCCCAACCTACTAAAGAAAGTATCTTTTCAAGTTTTTCAGTAGAGATTGGATTTTTTCTATAATCTATAAATTGATATCCAATACTCTTGCTTTCTAAATATTTAATTGCTTTCTTTACACTGTCACAATTGTTTATTCCATAAATTTCAATTTCGTCACTCATAACAGACTAGCATTTCAATAAAAAAGTAACAGGACCATCATTTACAAGGGAAACCTTCATATCTGCGGCAAAAATACCTGTTTCCACTTTATCGATTGACAACTTAATCTTTTCAATCATGTGGTTATAAATTATTTCCGCTTCTTGGGGCGACTTAGCAGTTGAAAAACCAGCTCTTGTACCGTTTTTGGTATCTGCAGCAAGGGTAAATTGAGAAACTAGCAATATTTCACCTTTTATATCATTTAGGCTTAAATTCATCTTGCCATCGTTATCAGGAAAAACCCTATAAGAAAGGATTTTATAAATCATTTTATCCGCTAACTGCAGGTTATCTTTTTTTTCAACACCAACAAATGCAAGAAGCCCTTTGTCAATTTTAGCAATAATTTTTCCTTCAATCTCAACATGTGCTGAAGATACTCTCTGTATTAATACTTTCACTGTTTAATTTTACGAAGATAAATGAGAAACATCTGCAACGGACAAAAACAATCTTCTAACTTCATTGAGCAAAATAAGGCGGGTTTGTCTTAAATCATTATCATCGACATTAACCATGACATTATCAAAAAAATCATCAATAACTTCTTTTAAAGAAAGAAGAGAAGACATAATTAATCGATAATCTTTCTCTCCCTCCAATTGGTTGGCAATATCTTGTGTAGCAAGATAAAGTCTTTTTTCTGAATCGTGTTCCAATAAATTAGAATCAAGATGTAGTTCTTTACTCTCAAAATCTTTAAGAATATTTGCAATTCGTTTATTTGATTCAACCAAACTTTTCGATTCACTTTGCTGAATGAATTCATTTAAAGCCTCAATTCTTTGATGAAAATCAAGAGGAGATTCAGGGCCGACTGCTTTGACAGCTTCAAAAACATTGCCATCAACTTTGCTCTCTTTATAATAAGCCCTCAATCGCTCCATCATAAATTTATAGATCTCAAGAGACATCCTTTTTTTGATTTTTTTTGAATGCAAATTTAAGGAATAATCAATCAATTCCATTAAGTTTACATCTTGCTTTTCTTCCAATAGTATCCGCAACAAACCCAATGCAAGCCTTCTAAGCGCATAAGGATCTTTTGAGCCAGTTGGACCATTACCAATACTATAAATGCCGGAAATTGAATCCAATTTATCCGCTATCGCTATAACTAGTCCTTCCTTAGTAGTGGGAAGATCGTCGCCTGAAAATCTTGGTAAATAATGATCCCTTATGGCATAAGCAACTTCTTTTTTTTCGCCATCATGAAGTGCATAGTAACCACCCATAATTCCTTGAAGCTCAGCAAACTCGCCCACCATATCAGTCATTAAGTCTGATTTACAAAGAAGGCCCGCACGAGCACATACTTTGGTGTTTAAATTTAACTGTCTCGCAATGTAGGTACTTATTTTCTCAATTCTTTTAGCTTTATCGGCCATAGATCCGAGAGATTTCATGAACAAAACACTTTCTAAATCGATAACCCTTTGGTCTAGTCGCTTATTCTTGTCTTGGTTCCAAAAAAATTCCGCATCTGCCAATCTAGGTCGAATCACTCGCTCGTTGCCATGAACTATAGTTTCTATATTTGTCGATCTGTTATTGGTAACAGAGATAAAAAATGGTAATAACTTATCATTCTTATCAAGCAAATGAAAATATTTTTGATGAGATTTCATTGCAGAAATCAGTGCTTCTTCTGGGACTTCAAGATATCTCTTGTCAAATTGACCGAGAAAAGCTTGCGGACTTTCAACCAGTGCACAAACCTCTTCTAACAATGATTCATCAATCATAACTTTTGCATTATTATCTTTTGCAATAGCAATCACTTGCTGACGAATTAATTCCTTTCGAATAATAAACTCTACCTCGATTTGCGCCTTTTTTCTTAGAGTTGATTGATACTCTTTCGCACTTGGTATTTCTAGAGTTGAATGCTTTGAAAACCTTAAACCCCTAGTTTGATTTCCACTCACTAGACCCATTATATTTGCTGGCACGATTTTGCTATCTAACATCATCACTAGCCAGTGAACAGGTCTCACAAAGGAATATTTTGCTTCACCCCAGCTCATCGCTCTAGTGATAGGAATTTTATTTATTGCTAATTCAACAACCTTAGGCAATAAATCTATAACTCTTTCACCCTTCTTTTCAGTCCTATAAACAAAATATTCTTTATTGTCAATAAACTGTTTGTGAAGATTAGCTTTATCTACACCACAGGAATTTGCAAAACCCACTATCGCCTTGTCAGGAGACCCAACAGCTGGTCCTTTTTTTTCAATCAACTGATCCTTCTGTTTAGACTGGAGTTTATTTATAAAAACTGCTAAACGTCTTGGCGTTGCAAAACAATTCACTTTATCCATTTGCAATCCAAAATTTTCAAGTTCTGATACTAGATTTTCTTTCAGTGAAATTGAAAGTTTAGAAAGTGATTTAGGTGGAAGCTCTTCTGTACCTAATTCAAGAATGAAGTCATGCGTTTTCATGCTAGATATTTTAATCTAATCGATTGCTTGAATAAATGATAGATGAATATATTAATTAAAATTTAGTTCACCCTAAATGTGAAAAACACCTCTCTATCAAATACACTTTCATCAGGAGCTGCAGGTAGCGGTGTCGACTTGTATACCGCTCTTTCAATTGAGTCTTTAAACGCTCTTGCTTGATCACTATCATCAAGATTACACTTCTGGACATTTACCGCTTCAATGACACCCTCGATGCTTTGTACAATATAGACATCGCACCCCCAATCATCTTCAGCGCCTTGATACATCCAAAAACTTCTTACTCTTGCCGCAATACGGTTAGTGTAGGCTTGTTTTAAGGTATTTAGCTGGTCTTCTATTTTTAGTTGTCTTTCAAAGTCTTGTTCTTCCTGAAGCTCTTCAGTAAGAAGTCGTTGGTATTGCTCTTGCTCAAAGGCTTCTTTTAGTGCTGCTCTTTCGGCCTCAAGCTGGTCTTTTTTCTGTTTCTCTTCTTCTGCAAGCTGTTTTGCTATTTCAGCTTGCTCTTCTGCAAGATCTTTTTGTAAAGCTGCCTGTTTTGCTTTTTGTTCAGCTTCCTGCGCACTCATTTCAGCCAATTCTTTTTGTTTAGCAGCCTCTATTGCTTTCTCATCAGCATCTTTCGCTTTTGCTTCCGACAAATCTCTTTGCAATTCGGCTTGTTTGGCCTGTTCCTCAGCTTCTTTTGCCTTAGCCTCAGCTAACTCCTTTTGTTTAGCAGCTTCCTTTGCCAGGTTTTCAGCCTCTTTAGCCTTACCACTAATTTCATTTAATTTTGATTCTGCAAGCTCTTTTATTTTTGTCGCTTCTATTGCTTGAGTTTCTGCCTCCTTTGCAATTAACTCTAATAGTTCCTTCTTCTTGACAGTCTCTTGAAGTTTAGCCTCAAGCTTTTCAGTTTCAGCTTCTAACAATTCTTTCTGCTCAGCAGCTTCTTTTGCTTTTTGTTCAGCTTCTTTGGCTTGTTTCTCAGCTTCTTTGGCTTGTTTCTCAGCTTCTTTGGCTTTCGCTTCGGATATTTCTTTTTGTTTAGCAGCTTCTTTAGTTTTAGCCTCTTCTTGCTGTCTTTGTAATTCAGCAAATTCTCTTTGCGCCTTTGCCAAAAGAGCCTCTTGTTCTGCTACTTTTTGAACTTCTTTTGCCGTTTCCGATTTTTGAATTTCAGTCTCAATTTTTTGTTGTTTTTCTTTTTCAAGTTCAACTAGACGTTCCCTTTCTGCTTCAATAATTTCAACATCAATCGATATCGCTTTTGTTGGAGCAGATTGAGAAGTGGAAGGTTTTTGTTGGGGAATTTCCCAACGCTCAACGTTGGCATAGAATAAGCCTGCCAACAAACTAATATGTAAAACTACCGCTATCCAAAAAGCTATTGGGTGTTTTTTCGAGATTTTAATCATTGGTTGCATAATTGCTAATGCAAGACCAAGGATAAAGATTATAAATTTTTTTAGATATCTGAGTATGAACTTAAATGAAAGAACAATGATTCTTTTTATTGTTGATTCATTTTCCTCTATTGTCTCAATACCATCTACAGATTTTTTTTCATTGTCTGTTTTTTTGGTATTTTTGCTTGATGAGAAAACACCTTTGATAGATTCTACAAGTTTATTTATGAACTTCATAATCCAATTAAGATTAGTTTGGGTTTTCAGTCACAAGTCCGACCTTATCGACACCGTTTTGTTGAAGGAGTGCCATTAACTCAACCACTCTACCGTAATCTATATTCTTATCTCCACGAACAAAGACTTTCATTTCTGGCCAAATCTGTAAACGTGCTATCACTCTATTGACAGCTACATTTATCGAAACCCTTTCTCCTTCTTCAGTCAATTCTGCTGTTGCGTCTTGCAGTGAGTTAATGAAGTAGTCACCCTGTTTATCAATGGTGATAACAGTTGGTTGATCTTTAGTGTACTCAACCATATTGGCGTCAGTTTGAGGCAAGTCAACCTCTACTCCTTGTTCAATAATCGGGGTAGTCATCATAAAGATGACTAGTAAGACCAACATTACATCAATA
The DNA here is from genome assembly GCA_964606585.1 of uncultured Piscirickettsiaceae bacterium. Lineage (GTDB taxonomy): Bacteria > Pseudomonadota > Gammaproteobacteria > PS1 > Pseudothioglobaceae > Pseudothioglobus. Next base: position 704 of record CAZSHL010000033.1, on the reverse strand, counting down.
TAAGGGACAATATTTATGTCAGCATTGACATTTGGTCTAGAGCGCCTTGGCAATTCAATCATTGCTGTCTTTGTATCATTACAAATAATTCTTCAACAAATGCAGTGTATTTATTTCCAATCTCTTCTACTTGCGAAACTAATCGGTTATATGCAATAGTTGCTGGAATTGCAGCAAAGAGACCGAATGCAGTTGCTATTAATGCCTCTGCAATTCCAGGTGCAACGATAGCGATTGTGGCTTGCTTGACAGAAGCGAGACCAATAAATGAATGCATTATTCCCCATACCGTACCAAATAGACCAATATAGGGGCTAGATGAGGCAATCATTGCGAGAACCGAAAGGCTTGAATCGAGACGGTCAATTTCATTGCTCGCTGTTGTATTCATAGCACGATAGGCCCTCTCTGAATTCATAATTAGGGATTGATTTGATGTTGACTTTGAATGAGTAAACTCTTTATAACCTGAACCAAAAATATCCTCCATTGCGGTCCTGTCTGATGCTAGAGGTGGAAGCTCCTTATAGACTCTTGAAAGAACAACCTCACCTTCAAAACGTTGATGAAAATTACTGATATCATTTGTTGCATCAATTAACACTTTTTTCTTAGACATAATGACAGTCCAAGAATAAATTGACATCATTATCAATATAATCATCACTATCTGTACAACGATACCTGCACTGAAAATTAGACTG
>CAZSHL010000032.1:0-11422 GCA_964606585.1 uncultured Piscirickettsiaceae bacterium | reverse complement strand
CTGCGGTTCCTCGCTCTCATTAATGGATGCAGGTGTACCACTAAAAGCACCGGTTGCAGGTATAGCGATGGGACTAGTTAAAGATAATGATCGCTTTACGGTACTTACCGATATTCTTGGTGATGAAGATCATCTAGGAGATATGGACTTTAAGGTAGCTGGTACATCGCGCGGTATTAATGCTCTTCAAATGGATATAAAAATAGATGGAATCACTGAAGACATTATGTCAATTGCACTCAAGCAGGCAAAAGAAGCAAGACTTCATATCTTAGGCCAAATGAATAAAGTCATATGTGAACCCAATGAAGTTTCCAAAAATGCCCCTAAAACTGAAGTCATAAAGATACCTAAAGAAAAAATACGTGACATAATAGGCAAAGGTGGAGAGACAATCAAAGGGATTATTGCTCAGTCAGGCGCCAGCATTGATGTTGATGATGATGGTAATGTGAATGTATTTGCTAACGATGATGAGAGCTTCGAAAAAGCAAAGCAAATGGTTAAAGATGTTACCGCTGTGCCAGAATTAAACAAAGTGTATACAGGCAAGGTTGCCAAGATTGTCGAGTTCGGTGCATTTGTTACAATTCTGCCAAACCAGGATGGACTCTTGCACGTTTCTGAAATCGCCCATGAAAGAGTTGAAAAAGTCGAAGACTATCTCAAAGAGGGTGAAGAGATTGAAGTTAAAGTACTAGGAATTGATCGCGGACGTATTAAACTTTCTCGCAAAATCTTGATAGATAAATAAGATTATCCGAAGCCACCGCAAGGTGGCTTTTTTATATTTTGATATACTCATGAATGATAAGAAAATTATAGATCTTGAAGAAAAAATTGCATACCTTCAAAATTTGTTGGATGACTTAAACATGACGGTATTTCGTCAAGGAAAAGCAATAGAAAAAATTAATAATTTTGTCAAAGATATGAAAGACGATTTTGACGAGACAAAAAATAATGATGTTGGGGAAAAACTTACCAAACAAGACAAGCCGCCTCATTACTAGATAGTTTTTTTTGGTTTTCAACCTTTTAATTGGTATATTATGAAAGTAACAAATCATAATATCTAATTTAAATTGAAAATAAATAATTCTGAATTCAAAGAAACCCTTTTAGCTCCAGATGAGCTAGCACCTTATATAACTCTCAATCCAAATTCTATTGTTCCTATTCTTCTAGTTTGTGACCATGCTAGCAACAGATTTCCACGCTCTCTTGGAACTATGGGTCTCAATTACCTCGAGAGGGTCAGCCATATTGCACTCGATATTGGTGCAAATATGGTTGCTGAGTCAATTGCCAAACAGCTTGGCTCTACTGCTGTCCTTTGTCAGTATTCACGTCTGATTGTTGACTGCAATCGTGAGTTGTCTGATAACAGTGCGTTTCTTGAAAATAGTGACGGAATTAATATCCCAGGAAATCAAAATCTGCAAAACAATGAGAAAGAAAAACGTGCAACTGAAATCTACTGGCCATATCACAATGAAATCAAAGGTCAGATAGCGCGCCTTAATAAATATGGCATTAATCCAATTGTTATATCAATTCATAGCTTTACGCCTGTTATGAATGGCAATGACCGAGAGTGGGATATGGGTATCTTGTGGGATAAAGACCCCGAAACTGCACAAATTTTCTTAACCAGGCTTTATACTGCAGGTTACTTGGTCGGTAATAATAAGCCATACTCAGGCAAGGATCCTGAAGATTTCACAATAGATTTTCACGCTGAATCAGCTGGATTACCACATGTAGGTATCGAAATTTCTCAAAACCTTATTAATCATGACAAAGGTGTCGAACGTGTAGCCACAACCCTAAGTAAAATTATTAGTAAAAATACAATTCCCTTGAAGCCAAAAAATACTCAAACACAGGAATTTTTAAGATGACAATCGATATTCCACAATTCACGCTAGGCATAGAAGAGGAATATCTTTTGGTTGATAAGGAAACTAGAGGTCTCGTAGTCAATCCACCGAAATCTCTATTGAAAGAGTGTAAGGAATTGTTAGGAAATCAAGTTACCAATGAACTTCTACTATCACAAATTGAAATTGGTACAAAAGTATGCAACAACATACAAGAAGCTCGAAAGGACCTTGCTAAGTTACGTAAACATATAGTTGAAGTAACAGGTCAACACGGACTAGCTCCGATTGCTTGCTCAACTCATCCATTTAGCCGTTGGTCTGAGCAAGAGCAAACACCGAAAGACCGTTATGAATTGCTCACAAATGAAATGCAGGCAGTGGCTAGGAGAATGCTTATATGCGGAATGCATGTACATGTTGGCATTAATGACAAAGATTTACGTATTGATTTAATGAGCCAACTTGCATATTTCCTTCCACATTTGCTTGCATTATCGTGTTCTTCTCCATTTTGGAATGGTGAAAATACTGGACTAAAAAGTTATCGTCTAACTATTTTTGATAATTTACCAAGAACAGGTTTACCAACTGAATTTCAGAGCTATTCTGATTATAAGCGACATATTGAAATCTTGATCAATGCTGGTGTCATGGAAGACTCAACCAAGCTATGGTGGGATATCAGACCAAGCGCTCGATATCCAACACTTGAGACTCGCATTATGGACGTATGCACGAGAATAGATGACGCAATTTCAATAGCAGCCTTGCTAGTATCTACAATACGCGTTCTCTATCGTCTAAGAATCAAAAACCAACGCTGGCGTGACTACAGCTCTATGCTTATTAGGGAGAATCGTTGGCGTGCAATGCGCTATAGTTTTGATGAAGGACTTATTGATTTCGGTATAGGTAGTATTGTTCCGTTTGAAGAATTGCTCGAAGAATTTGTAGAGCTTGCAATTGAGGATGCAAAAATACTTGGATGTGATAGAGAGGTTATGGAAACGATGAATATATTGAGTCGAGGAACAAGCTCTCATCGTCAACTTCAAACTTACGAATTATCGATTGCCGCAGGTAAAAATAATGAAAACGCACTAAAAGATGTGGTGGATATGCTGATCAAAGAAACCGCCGCAGATCTGTAGTTTTTGTGTAAAGTATTATTTGGAATGACTTATTCGCTTCATCATCATAAGAAGTGCAACACCATTAAGACCCCAAATTAAACTAAGTAAATACATATTAAAGGTCAAACCAAGAAATTCGGCTAAATAACCTACTAGAGCAGGCCCAAAAATAAAACCAGCAAAACCTAACGTTACCAAATTTGAAACAGTCAAGGGTATAGGTTCGTCTGTTACGAGAATTGCCTGACGTATAGCTATAGCAACAAAATTTGCTGTGCCAAAACCAAAAATTAACATTCCAACAACAATGACATATAAATTTGATGTCATTATGCTGAGAAAAAGAATAATTCCAGAAAATACACTTAGATATCCTCCAACAAATCTCTCACTGGAAAGTCTTATTAAATTTGAAGCTAAAAGTCTTGAAACAATCTCTCCAATATTAAACACAATGATAATTATTCCCCCAATAAATAGTGGCGCCATTAAGTCCAATGTAAGCCACAGAGCCGACCAATCTAGAATAATGCCCATAGTTGCATAATTCATCATTAGAAGAAATCCAAAAATTAATATATTGTTTTTTGGTAACTTAAATCTAGGGGTTTTTTCAAGAACTTCTAAACTTCTTGCTAAGCCCTGCCTAAAAATAGTTATTGAACCTAGTATCAGCATAGAACCTGAAAATGAAAATATTAATCGTGGATCAATTATATTTTTTATAAAAAAGGCTGCTGCAATAGCCCCTACTAATGATCCTGCACTAAATGCTGCTTGATATGCCGGCGTAATTATTCGAGATGTTTTACTCTCAATCATTGAAATTTGAGTTTGCGCCGAAGGATGAAACAATCCAACGCCAATTCCTAGTGGTATGTATGCCAACAAAAATAATAAGTAATTAGGAACAGACACCAAAATCAAAGGACAAAAAGCGACAATAAAAAGACCCAAAACCATAGAATTTTTTGTGCCAATATTGGGCACAATATATCTACCTGAAATCTGATTACTAATGAGATTTGATATGCCAAAGACCAGCAGTCCAAGGCCTAACTCTGACTCGGAAATTTGTAACCTATCAACATTCCACGGAATATATACAAAATATACTCCAATCTGAAAAAGCATAAGAAAAGCTCCAAGAAAGCAGCTATATATGCCTCTGTTAATTGATTTACTTTCAGCCATTAATTGTCTAGCTATTACTCATTTGAGAAATGTATCTATTTAACTGAAAGAGCAGTTTTGTCTATTAAAACACCATTCCAGCCAGTTTCCATAAAGTTCCGAATATTTAGATGTTATATCTCGGTATAAGGAAATTGAACTACAAATCTATAGTGCTCTCCAAAACATCTAAGTGTATCAATCTCACTAAGTGAATGCATAATTCCAAAACAAAATACTTTGGCAGAACCTTGATTTTCATCTATGGAATTATATAGGCCGTTATTTGTAAAGGCAACATTGGTAAATATGTATTCCTTTTCAATTAAGTTAATGAAGTCGGAGAACTTCATTTCAGCTTCTGATTTAAGTTTATCTAGAAATTGCTCTGTGTTCACTGAACCCTCTTAGGTTTTCATAGGGTTAGTCTTATTTTTATCAATTCCTAGTTTTTTTATTGCCTCGGTCAATATATTTTCATCTAGAATATCATCTTTAACCAATGCCTTTAAAGTTACATAAACAATGTAGTTGGCGTTGACCTCGAAAAAGTACCTTAACTCTTTGCGAGAGTCCGAACGACCAAAACCATCAGTACCTAAAACTTCATAACTTGTTGGTATATATTTTCGCACCTGTTCAGCATAATTTTTCATATAGTCGGTTGCAGCAATCACTGGTCCCTTAGCACCATTTAAGCATTTAGTGATGTATGGTATTTTGTGTTTATTACCCGTTAAAAAGAGGTTTTCGCGATCAACTGATTGTGCTTCACGTGTTAATTCATTGAAACTTGTTACACTGTATATGTTGGATTTGATAGACCAATCTTTATCAAGTATATCAGCGGCCTTTTCTATTTCCCTAAGTATGGCGCCGCTACCAAGTAATTGAACTTCAATTTTTGATTTACCCACACTTCTTAATGGGTAAATTCCCTTGATTATTCCCTCCTCGACTCCTTTTGGCATAGCCGGATGGGAATAAACTTCATTCATAAGAGTAATGTAATAAAACACGTTCTCCATGTCTCCATACATTCGCTTCAGACCATTATGAATAATGACCGCTAATTCATAGGCATAAGTTGGGTCATATGAGATACAGTTCGGTATCGTGTTTGCAACTATCAATGAGTCGCCATCCTGATGTTGTAAGCCTTCACCTGCTAATGTTGTTCTACCAGCAGTGCCACCCAACAAGAAACCCTTGGCTTGCATATCACCAGCGGCCCAAGCAAGGTCACCAACCCTTTGAAAACCAAACTTTGAGTAATAGATATAGAAAGGTATTATGGTAACATTATGTGAGGCATAAGAGGTTCCAGCAGCAATCCAATCAGATATTGCGCCAGCCTCATTGATACCCTCTTGAAGCACCTGACCTTTAATATCTTCTTTGTACCACATGACAGTCTCTGAGTCTTCCGGTTCATAGAGTTGCCCGGAAGATGAATATATACCCATCTGTCTAAACAAACCTTCCATGCCAAATGTTCTTGCTTCGTCTGGAACAATAGGAACAACTCTTGGACCTAATTCCTTGTCACGAACCAATAGCGTTAAGAAACGTACAAATGCCATTGTGCTTGAAATTTCCTTACTTCCAGTAGATTTAAGTAATGTATCAAAAGTATCCAATTTTGGTAGTTTAAGGGACTCTAGTTGAAAACTTCTGCTTGGTAGATAGCCTCCCAAAGCCTGACGACGCTCTCTAAGATAAATCAACTCTTCGCTATCTTCGTCTGGTTTGTAGAAGTTGAGATCTTCTGCATCCTTCTCAGTAACTGGAATATCAAATCTCTTGGCAACCCTAATTAATGCCTTAACGCCCAATTTCTTTTGACTATGAGTTGTGTTTTTACCTTCTCCGGCCTCACCCATTCCATAACCCTTAACCGTCTTTGCCAAAATAACAGTTGGCTGACCAATATGATCTTTAGCTTTTTTGTATGCCTGATAAATCTTATTTGGATCATGTCCTCCACGAGTAAGAGCAAAAATCTCCTCATCAGACATGTGTTCAACGAGCTTTAAAAGTTCAGGGTATTTACCAAAAAAATGATCTCTAACATAGGCTCCATCCTTAGCCTTGTAGGCCTGATACTCTCCATCAACAACTTCCTCCATGCGTTGCTTCAACAAGCCAGAACTGTCTTTTGCTAGAAGTGTATCCCATCCCCTACCCCAAATAACTTTGATAACATTCCAGCCTGCTCCTCGGAACATCCCTTCTAGCTCTTGAATTATCTTTCCATTGCCACGAACCGGACCATCAAGGCGTTGCAGATTACAGTTAATCACAAATATAAGGTTATCAAGTTTTTCTCTACCAGCCAACGAAATAGCTCCCAGTGATTCAGGTTCATCAGTCTCACCGTCGCCAATATAGGCCCAAACAGTCCTCTTATCAGTCTTGACGATTTCACGGTGATGAAGGTATTTCATAAAGCGTGCCTGATAAATAGCCATAATTGGACCAAGACCCATTGAAACGGTTGGGAATTCCCAAAAATTAGGCATTAGCCATGGGTGCGGATAAGACGAGAGACCTTCTTGGTTAGCCTCCTGCCTAAAGTTAAGCATTTGTTCTTCGGTTATTCTTCCCTCCAAATAAGCACGTGAATATATACCTGGAGCAATATGGCCTTGAAAAAAGATTAAGTCGGCCCCTTGATCCAGTTCACTACCCCGGTAAAAATGATTGAATCCAACTTCATAAAGTGAAGCACTCGAGGCAAAAGAGGCAATATGTCCACCTAGCTCAACTGAAACCTGATTGGCTTTAACAACCATAATCATAGCATTCCAACGAATGATTGATTTAATTCTGTGTTCAATCTCGTGTTTAACGACCATCTCGGTCTCTTTCTCTACTGGGATTGTATTGAGATAGGCTGTATGAACGCCATCTGGCAAATCCATCCCATCATCGTGCGCCATATCGATTAATTTTCGAAGAATATATTTAGCTCTATCCTCTCCTTCAAATCTTGAAACAGATCTAAAGGCCTCTAACCATTCAACTGTTTCTTGAGGATCAATGTCTTTTTCAGGCATAGAATTTTGATTGTTTAATGAATAGTATTAAAAAATTAAATGAATTCAATGATGATTTAAATCAATTAAATTAACTTGTTTCGAATTATCCCTAAAAATGGTGTGTATTTCTACTTAATTGTGATTCTTAAAAGCAATAAAACCAATAAAAAAGTGGTGATGCCCATAAACACCTGAGCAAGCTCATTCAAAGGAAAAAGTAATTCCGATAAATAAGCCCCAAAGAATAGGCCAACTATAGGAAAAAGGTAGAGCTGCATGGCTCTATAAAACAACTCTCGCGAGGGAATCTCTAAGGTAACAGTATCTCCTTCTTTAACTCCACTTTTTAGAGGCCTTTTAAAGAGACTATAGCCACTAAATAAACCTGAAAGGATACCTGTTCCGCATACATCCTTAGAAGTGCAAACTTTACATGAAGTTTGGCGGTTTGCCTTCAATGTCATGGAGTTAGTTGATATTTCAATTACTTCAAAGTCTTCTGTCATTATCTAAAATCAATATTTGTTAAAATGCAATATATACGCTAATTTTATCAATTATTTTGCATGAATATTACAAGATCGATTTTTAAAGCCTATGATATTCGTGGGATTGTTGAAAATGAATTGACACCTGAAGTTGTCAAATTAATCGGTTTGGCTATTGGTAGTGAGTCTATCAAAAAAGGAGAGAGAGGAATTGTTGTGGGTCGGGATGGTCGCTTAACTGGACCAGTACTTGCAGAAGCACTAATTTCAGGTCTTGTTGAAAGCGGTTGTCATGTTATTGATATAGGAATGGTACCGACCCCTTTGGTATATTTCGCGACACACACAAAAGGCGCTACCTCTGGAGTCATGATTACAGGGTCGCATAATCCTGCCGAATACAATGGTTTAAAAATCATGATTGCTGGGGAAACACTTACAGCCGAAAGAATCGAGTCACTTTATTCAAGGATTGTAAATGAGAATCTCTCTTATGGAGCAGGCTCATCGATGTCATTGAGTATAGATCAGGACTATATAGATAGAATCAAATCTGATATTAAACTTGATAAAAAACTAAACATTGTAGTTGACTGTGGTAATGGAATTGCTGGGATCATTGCACCTAAACTTTTTGAGTCTCTAGGTGCAAATGTCACTAAACTTTTTTGTTTAGTGGATGGTAGCTTTCCAAACCACCATCCAGATCCATCTAAGCCTGAAAACCTGGAAGACTTAATCAATGAGGTCCTAGATACTAGCGCTGACTTGGGACTTGCATTCGACGGCGATGGTGACCGTTTAGGGTTAATCGATAATCAAGGTAAAGTGATATGGGCTGACCGTCAAATGATTCTCTACTCTAGAGATGTGATTAGCAGAAATAGTAAGGCTAAAATTATTTTTGATGTTAAATGTTCTTCTCTACTAGCACAGGACATTTCTAAGCATGGCGGAGAGCCAATTATGAGCCGAACTGGTCACAGCTTTATTAAAAATAAGATTAGAGAAACAGGTGCCGAACTGGGTGGCGAAATGTCTGGGCACATATTTTTCAATGAACGTTGGTATGGATTCGATGACGCACTCTATACGGGCGCAAGACTTTTGGAAATAATTTCAAAAAGCGCTGACTCCTGTGCTGAAATTTTTTCTAAGTTACCGGACCGAGTTAATACACCAGAAATCAATATTCACTTTAGCGAACACGGTGAACAATATAAGGCTATTTCAAAGTTATCTGAGAGTATTGATTTTCCTGATGCAACTATAAACACTATCGATGGAATACGTGTTGATTACGAAAACGGCTGGGGACTTGTTAGGGCGTCAAATACAACACCATGTTTGGTGTTGAGATTTGAGGCCAATAATCAAGAGATAATGGAAAATATTCAAGAAAAATTTAAAGCCTGGTTAGAGCACAATCAAATTCCAACAACAAACTTATAATTCACGCTAAATTTCTGTCCTAGGTATAAATTCTAGCACTGTAGCATTAATGCAATATCTCGGTAGTCCGTCAGGACCATCATTAAAGACATGTCCGAGATGGATATCTGAGCTGACTGAACGTATCTCAATTCGAACCATGCCATAGCTGTAATCAATTTTTTCATAGACCTCATTAGCTACAGGTCTTGTAAAGGATAACCAGCCAGATTTGGAGTTGAACCGGTGATCTGTGTCAAAAAGAGGTCTTCCAGAAAGTTTATCTACAAAAACACCGTCAGGAGTGTTATTGAAGATTTCATATTGCTTACAATAAGGTCTATCTGTGCCATCGTTAAAGGCAACATCATATGACTCTGAATCCTTACTCAGTTTGAATTCACCTAAGGCTTTGTAGAACACTTTAGATTCTATAAAACCTTGATTTGCCCAAATCTCTTTGCCATCCTCGATAAAGAAAATGGTCGGTGTAGCCCAAGTTTCGGTCTGTAAATCGAAACCTTTAATTGCTGATGCCGGTGCATTCCTAATGGTAATCGAGCCAGAATATTTCGAGGTCACCTCTTTTTCAAATTTTAGGCAAAACAGACAGGTACCTTCGATTTCAGGACCAACTACAATAATCTCCTTGCCGCCTAGAGGGTTTATAGTATCGTAGTAAGCGGTTTTATTTTCTCTTTCGACGAATACAACTCCGGTTGAGTGGTCAGGACAATAACCATTTGGGTTTTTAGCCAAGTAGTCTTGGTGATAGTTTTCTGCCGGCCAAAATTTGTCGAGCTCCTTTATCTCTGTGACAATCTCACCATAACCTTTTTGCTTGAGTAATTTTTGGAACTCATCTCTTGTTTGTAGGGCTATGCTATGTTGTTCTGGCGTTGTCCAGTATATTGCAGAGCGATAGTTATTGCCTATATCGTTACCTTGACCGTCAACCTGAGTTGGATCATGGATTTGCCAAAAATTCTTGATTAGGTATTCCGTTGAAACAACTTCTGGGTCGTATACCACCTTGACTGTTTCGGTATGGTTAACTAGAATCTCATCGACCTCGGTATCTTCGCTAGAGCCAGGAAGGTTTCTTAGAACTTCTAGAAATCCACCTCCCTTTAGACTACGATTTTCTAGAACGTCTCTGTAGGTTGGATTCTCATAGTTGCCTCCAGAATATCCTGAAACAACATTGTAAACTCCCTCTATCTGCTCGAAGTTTTTCTCTACTCCCCAAAAACAGCCTGCCGCAAAAAATATTTCTAACACCATAATATAATCGTTAAGTATCTAATGAAAGTCGAAATGGTACCATCGAAGAACGAGAAAATCCATGTCTGAGGTAAAAACGATGAGCATCATGATTGTCGTAATCGGTAAGTAAAGTGATTCGTTTACAACCTCTTTGTTTTGCAAAATTAACTGCATAGGATATCAGGTCTGAACCTATTCCGTTACCTCTGTATTCAGGTAAAACTACAAAATCTTCAAGATTTCCTACCCGCTCTCCTAGCGCAGTAGAGACTGTAAAAAGAATACTCACCATCCCGACAACTTTCTCTGAGTCACGAGCAACTAGAATAATCCCAATATCTTTATTGTTTAGAATTTTTTTAAGCCCCCTTCCTTGTAATTCATGGTCAGAAACAAATTCCGCTTCTTGACTAAACAAAACGTCTAGCAGGATACAAAGTTCATCTATGTCAGTCGAATCGGCCTGATTAATTTTCATTTTTAAACAGTCATTTACACATATAATTTAGTTTTGAATTAATAATTACTATTGTTAAAGATACTGTATAAATATCCATCTTTATATATTCAATTATAAAATCTTTTTAAGATATGAAGTTGTAATGATTAGTGAGAAATAATGTCTAACAATATAGAACTAACTCTATCAGATCGATTAAGAAAATCTCCATTTTATGAGGCTACACTTCGCGCTGGAGCTAAAAGCTTTACAATCTACAACCACATGCTAATGCCGGTCGTTTACGAAGGCTCTGAAAATGACTACTGGAATCTAATCAACAATGTTACACTTTGGGATGTTGCCGCTGAACGTCAGGTCGAGATTAAAGGAAATGACGCTTACCGTTTTGTTGAATATATAACACCGAGAGATCTTTCCAGTATCCAGATTGGACAAGGCAAATACGCTCTTATTACTGATGAGAATGGTGGTGTCGTCAATGACCCTATCATACTTCGTTTGGGTGAGAATCATTTTTGGCTTTCAATCGCGGACAGTGACG
>CAZSHL010000031.1:0-11521 GCA_964606585.1 uncultured Piscirickettsiaceae bacterium | reverse complement strand
CAGACAGTGGAAAGTAATCTTCCAAAAAATTAGCCCCCGCTTCTTCATGAAAATTGTCAACACCCTTGGCCAATGATGTTTCAGGGATTTCGTTTTTGTAATGACCGATATCGTGCAGCAAGGCTGCAACAATTTGACTATTATCGGCTCCGGCTTGTTCAGCGCATTGTGCTGTTTGGAGCATATGTTGGGCCATTGTAACCTGCTCACCTAAGTATGACTCGGCTCCGCGACGTCTGAACACATCTTCTATATGATCTATAATGTTATTAGAATTAATCTCGTCCATTTTTTCTATTCTCCAAAACATTAAGCAGACTATAAAGACCATCTAGGTCTGTATAGGCGCCCTGTAGATGGCGTTTACCTTTTTTGGAAAAGGCTGTTCTGGCGTGCATTATACGTGTGTTATCAAGTAACATTAAGTCGCCCTCTGAGAGCTTAAATGTGATTTTCAAGTCTTCTCTTTCAATGACTTCACTCCAATGCCGATAGGCTTTGTAAAAAGACTTGATTTTATTTTTTGATAAATTTATTGTGTCGATTGAGCGATTGTTGTATCTCACTTTGACAATTTCACTGTTGTCATTTAACTCTATCATTGGCACTCTAGAACGCAGATCGGTTTTGGCGTCAGAAAAACGAAAATTAACCCAGTTATCCGCCAAGATGGAAAAATCTTCTTTGCTTTCTTGACGCACAACGCTTGCAGCCTTGAAACCATCCACCAACACCGAGTCTCCGCCCTCTGTCGAGCTTACAAGACAATGCAAAAGCTGTACGGTTGGTACAGGGTCTCTATAAGGATTATCAGTATGAGAACCGAGACCCATATTGGTATAAGCGAGGTTATTGGGGTTAACTTCCGTTCTTACTTCAAATAAAGCGCCATAATTTGTCTCTCGAGTGTAGCCCAGCTCTCTAATGACTTTTAAAACTTGACCTTCGATAGTCGGTACATTCTCAAGCACGAAAAAACCGACATCTCTAACTAGACGCAGTGCGTCTAATTTGACATTTTCGTCATTAACCATGGTTTCATAATTTATAAAGGGCAAGCCAGACTTAAAACTTTCTTTTGTCCATAACTTTTTTCGTCTTTCACTTCTGTCGTCGAAATGAGGGTTGAGATCGTAACAATTATTTCTTAACCAACTCTGAGAAAAAACAGATAAATGATTTTCTGGTTGAAAAATAACACAGATGTTACCTTTTTCATCTTTATAGGCTTTTTCGATGAAGGTCTCTTGTGGAATATCGATGACACTGAACAGGCGCTGCCCATTATCAACATTAATAGAGGTTGGCATTTGACAATGGTCACGCAGCCAGTGGCTATAGACGTGACTCTCTTTGCCGTCAGACCAAGTGATAACCAACTCATCCTCATATGCAGTGAGTTTTGTTATGAGCTCTGAGTCTTGAGACATGACATTATCCTAACAAATTACAAATGATAATCAAGTACTTTTCATTTTAGATTGCTGGTCGAAGAATGATACCTCTTGGGGGTATTCTGGCAATTCGACACTATAATTTGTGCAACGAACAGTATTAGTTTTCTGACCCCGAACTATCAGCCCATCTAGTTCACTCGGGAGCGGGTTTTCAGTCAACTTAACTGCATCTTCTGCTGTATAAGAAACGATAAATAGACTGCGCGAGGAATTAGAGTTGTTTGCCGTCGAACCATGCAATAACTTTGAATGCATCAAACAAGCTGTGCCCGCCTTGCCAGTACACTTGACAGCCTTGGCTTTACATTTAGCCGCAACCTCTGCAGAAACTGCACCTGTAAAGACACCTTCATGCCAGAGCGAATAAAGCGGTCCGTTATGTGTGCCTGGGACCACCTCCAAGGGTCCATTTTCAAGTGTCACATCGTCAAGAAAAAACAAAACTGTCATGATATCTTCATTAGAGTGGGGTTCATATGGAAAGTCCTGATGAAATTTTACTTCTGTTCCTGAGCCTGGAAGCTTAAGGTTAATTTTGTTGGTCCAGTGCTTGATATTTGGTCCAAAAATTTTACACACTAGGTCGAGCGCTTTATTATCCTTAACCACATCTAGGCATACCTTTGAAATTTCTGCAGGTGAAGTAATCCTTCTCAGGGCTGGGCTTTCAGAAGAATGGGTATCAATCTGTATATCAAAACGTGGCCTGCCATCCATGATTTTTCCGAAAGATTTCTTGTTATTCCTGCTTTGTTCAACCCATTTGGCTAGTTCGCTATTAAGTAATGAAAGCTGAGAATCAGTTAATGCAGTCTCAAGCACAACAAAACCGTCCTTTTGAAAATTTTTTACTAACTGTTCATTGCTTGAAGCCATTTTGCTTGCCACTGTCGTTCTAGAAAATTGTCATTATGAACTAAATTATAAATTTATACACTTTTTTTTAGTGGCTTTAATTAAAGTCGCAATTTAGAGTCATATTAAATATAAAATCATGTCTATGGAAATACTATTCGAAAGTTTTAACTACCTGCACTGGCTTTTATTGGGCCTATTGGTGGTAATTATTGAATTGTTTTTATGGTCAACCTTTTTACTCTGGATCGGTGTATCTGCCGTCACCATGAGTATTTTAGTGTATCTCTATCCGCAACTCTCCTTAGGAATACAGCTACTGGCTTTTGTTCTACTCTCGGTCGCCAGCTCTTTCATAGCGATAAGGTATTTTCCGGTGAAAACGGTTGACGACGAACTAAACCTTAACGCCAAGAGTCATATTGGCAAGGAATGCACAGTTGTCTCTATTGAAAACAGCATTTTCAAAGTTAGGCTGGGCGAATCTTTATGGTTTGCGAAGGGTTGTGAAATGAGTGTTGGGCAAAAGGTTCAAATTGTAGATGTAGATTCTTTAACCCTTATTGTTGAACCATCAAATAAAGATTAAAACTGGAAATTACTATCCGTTATGCTAATACCATACTGAAATCTAGTCTACATAGGGACCATATTGCCTAATAGGTTCGAGGTGGGGTCTGCCCGAAGCAATCATTAAGTGACATTCGGTCTGCGCATGCATTAACAGTGACTTATTGTTGCTATCGAAGAGCAACGCCTGTAAATCAGTCAGGTGCTCCTTTTCAACCTCAAGCTTGCCACTTAAGAGATATATCAGACCCTGTAAACCATTAATTTGTAAAAATTCATGGCTGGCTCCTTGTTCAAGCTCAACAAATTCATAACGAATGTTGTTTTGAAGTTTAATTGGCGAACCCTCTCCAGCAATAATAGTTCTTGAGCCGCCTTCGATAGAAAAAACAGGAAGTTCCTCAGCTTTAACCAGCTGATAGCTTGGTTCGATTGTTTTGAGTTTTTTCTCCAGATTGATCCAAAATTGAATACCTCTTGTTGTCTCTTTGCCTTCAGGCATTTCAGAATGACTTATGCCTCTGCCAGCACAAAATATTTGTGCACCGCCAGCTCTGACAGTGGAATCATTGCCTAGGTTGTCTTTATGGTTCATAGCACCACTAAATAGATAGGTAATCGCTTCAAAGCCTCTATGGGGGTGGGTGTCAAATCCTTGACCCTGCTCTACAGCGAAGTGATCAAACAACACGAAAGGATCATGATTCATGCGCGCGCTGCTAATAGGAAAAAGACGGTTGACAACAACGCCCTGGCCTTCCATCATCTGCTTAGAATCTAGTATTTCGAACATCGCACAATTATTTAGAGATGCCGTATTGATCTCGGTAACTCTCTATACGGTTGAGCAAGTCTTCATCATTACCAACCTTGAGATAATCAATAATGTGAGATAAATTGATAATACTGAAAACCGAAATGCCAAAGTTTTGCTCTACTTCTTGAATTGCAGAAAGATCTCCCTTACCTCTTTCTTGGCGATCTAGCGCGACGATTACCCCCTTAGCGTTGGCGCCATGAGCAGTGATAATGTCTTGCGCTTCAATAATTGCTGTACCAGCAGTTATGACGTCGTCAATAATTAATACGTCACCCTTCAGAGCATGACCGACAATATTTCCACCTTCGCCATGATCCTTTGCTTCTTTGCGATTAAAGCTATAGGGAACATTTCTATTGAAACTGTCATTGAACGCAATAGCTGCTGCAACTACGAGAGGGATTCCTTTATAGGCGGGACCAAACAGAACGTCAAACTTTATTCCACTGGCCTCAATGGCATTGGCATAGAACCCACCTAGTTGTGAAAGATGTTTACCTTGATTAAACAATCCTGCATTAAAAAAGTAAGGACTGACCCGGCCAGATTTAAGTGTAAATTCCCCAAACTTCAAGGTACCAGTTTGCACCATAAAATCAACAAAATCCTTTTGATACTGTTCCATTGAATATTCCTAAACCATTAAAATGACTGCAATGAGAATTATAACAATTAATGTTAATGGTATTCGTGCGGCTGAGAGAAAAGGTTTTTTCAGCTGGATAGAAAAACAAAATGCAGATGTTGTCTGTTTACAAGAAATCAAGGCCCAGGAAGACCAGCTAGATGAAAGGTTTTATCCTGCAGGAATGCATACCTTTTATCATAGCGCGGAACGAAAAGGATATAGTGGCACAGGGGTTTATTGCAAATCAAATCCTGACAGAATTATTGCCAGCCCCTGGAATGACATCAATGAGGAGGGGCGCTATATTCAGGCAGACTTTGGTGACCTAAGTGTGGTCTCAATCTATCTCCCTTCAGGATCTTCCAAGGAGGTCAGACAAGCCTTCAAAATGGAGTTTATTTGCAATCGATTATTACCGTTCATGCAAGACCTACAATCAGACGGCAGGCGTTATATTTTTTGCGGCGATTGGAATATTGCACATAAAAAAATTGACCTAAAGAATTGGCGCTCTAACCAGAAAAACTCTGGTTTCCTGCCTGAAGAAAGGGCTTGGCTTGATAAGCTTTATGATGAAGTCGGATATATTGACGCTTTCAGAGAAATAAATCAACAAGAATATCAATACACCTGGTGGTCAAATAGAGGGCAGGCCTGGCTGAACAATACCGGTTGGCGACTTGACTATCAAGTGGTTAGCGCTAATCTAGCGGGTTGTGCAATAAACTGCGAAATATACAAAGAGGAGCGTTTTTCCGACCATTCTCCTCTTATTATGGACTACAAACTGTGAATGAAACAAGGCATCTACGTAAAATTCAGAGTTTTGTGAGGCGTTCAGGCAGGCTATCCAAGGCACAAGGCATTGCTCTTCAAGAATTGTGGCCAACATATGGAATCAATATTGCCGACAAAAAACTCAATCTTGATGAGCTATTTGTTAAGTCCCAGAGGGTGACACTTGAAGTTGGCTTTGGAAATGGTGACAGTTTACTCGAGATGGCTATCCAGCAACCCGAAAACAATTTTTTGGGCATCGAGGTTTACGAAGCTGGTATTGGGAGGCTTATCAATGAAGCTAACAAAAAAAAGGTTAGCAACCTCAAGATCCTTAAAGGCGACGCAGTAGAAATACTGACAAACAATATCAAGGACAACAGCCTTTCATGCTTTCAGTTGTTTTTTCCTGATCCATGGCACAAAAAGAAACACCATAAGCGTAGAATAATTCAAACAAGCTTCTTGAATATCCTCAAACATAAATTGAAAAATGATGGTATCGTGCATATAGCGACTGATTGGGAGGACTATGCAGAGCATATAATGGATACTATGGTGAAGCATCCAGACTTTAAAAATGTCATGGGTGGCCATATATATTCACATAGACCTGAACATCGACCATTGACTAAGTTTGAAAACCGAGGTAAAAATCTTGGACACGGCGTCTGGGATATTATTTTTACTAACTCCAAAGGAGGTTGAATGTTGTTTCCCTTATTTGTAGTTGTGACATTGCTTGAGATATACGTCTTGGTTTCTGTTGGACAAGCGATTGGTGGGCTTTCTACCGTTTTACTTGTAATTGTAACTGCTCTAATCGGTTCTACCCTACTGAAACAGCAAGGCTGGTCGACAATGGCAAAGGCACAACAGAGTATGGCTGAAGGTAAAACACCAGCATTCGAAATGTTGGAGGGAGTCGTGATTCTCGCTTCTGGTATTTTATTACTAACCCCAGGATTTATAACAGACATTGTTGGTCTATTAGGGCTAATGCCATGGTCAAGATCATATTTCATTAATCATATTCTAGAAAAAAATGCAGAGCGTGTGTTTAGTCGACATTCAATTTTTATTCACAAAACCAAACGCACGGAAACAAAAAGCTCGCTTAAAGATGAACCAATTGAGGGTGAATTTTGGGAAGACAAATAACAGCTATCAATATATTCATTCTACCCATTCCTTGATTCATGCAAAACAGGAATTCCCTCGAAGATTGGCTAAGATGGCAAGAAAACTTGATGGAAGAAACCATTCTTCTAGGTATAGAGAGGGTAGAAAAAGTCTATCGACGCCTTTTCCCTAGTGGTGTTCCTTTTTTCGTTATTACGGTTGGTGGTACCAATGGAAAAGGTTCCACTATTGCATTTATTGACAGTATTTATAACACCACAAAATATAAAATCGGCCGTTCTACCTCGCCCCACCTCATAAAATACAATGAACGTTATGCTATCGATGGAAAGATTGTTGATGACGCCACTATCATCAGGGCGTTTGAAACTATAGAGGAAAAAAGAGAGGGTATTAACCTCACCTACTTTGAATTTTCAACTTTGGCTGCCTTAATCATATTTGCCGAAGCCGATATCGACATAGCTATCTTGGAGGTTGGTCTTGGAGGTCGCCTTGATTCGGTCAATGTGGTAGATTGTGATATTGCCGCTATCACCAATATTGATATTGACCATACTAACTATTTGGGTAATACAAGAGAATCTATTGGACACGAAAAAGCTGGCATTATGCGATGTAATAAAACTTGCTTTTGTGCGGATCAAGACCCACCAAAAAGCTTATTGGATTATGCAACTAAAATCGATGCCAATCTTAAATTTATTGACAAACCATACAAGGGTGAGATTGGTCTGGAAGGCTCTCATCAAAAACTAAATGCAGCCCTTGCAATCAATATTGTTAAAGAACTAAGCAAGCAATTCCCGATTCCGCTCGAATTGATTGAACTGGGCGTTAAAATGGCTAAGATAGTTGCAAGATTCCAAAAAATTAAAGTAGCCGGTAAGACCGTAATTCTAGATGTCGCACATAATTCAGCTTCGGTCCAAACGCTCATAAAAATGCTTGAAAATAGACCTCTTCCAACCGTAGCTATTTTCTCTGCTTTGGCTGACAAAGATATCAATGAGATGATTCGACTTGCGTCAAAAACTATCATTCACTGGTTTTTAGTGCCTATCCATTCTTCACGAGCCATCCAAACAGAGGAACTAAAAAAAATATTTGACAATTCTCAACAGGCAACAGTTTGTAAGGATATGGAAAGTGCAATTTATGAGGCTCTGTCTCATCAAAACTCCAAAAGAATAGTTATTTTTGGCTCTTTTTATACGGTAGCCGATGCGATAGCTGTACTCCAAGATAACTAATCAATATTTGTTTGAAGTAGAGTATCTCTATTAGATATAAACTATTGTAAAATTGCCATATAAAATAAGGACACCATGGGTAATTTTTTTGACAATCTCTGGAACGCAATTAGTGCACTAGCTTGGTCAGATTGGTTTACCCTTATTATTTTAGTTAGCTTTGTTTTAAGAGGTTTTATCCAGGGCCTAGCGAAGGAAATCATCAGTCTATTTTTTGTCATTCTTGCCATCATTCTTGCATGGCTTTATTATCAAAACTTTGCAAACGCCTTTCTTGGGAGCTGGATTAAGGCCGAAGCAAATGCTGCATTCGCTAGTTCGTTTGGCATTATCTTTATTGGAACTTGGTTTGCAAAGAAAGGCCTATACAGATTAACAGCATCTTCATCGGGTGTGCAAAATCCCTGTGATTTGAATTATTATTTTGCTATATTAGTGCTTATCACTCTGGTTGCTTTGATGAGCTACCAATACCTAGATATTTTGACAAGTCTATCAACCATTCAAGCTATTGTCGGCGTTGAATCCATGCGTAACTTTTTGTCGTTCGTAATTCTATTTACACTCATATTTGGTTTATCGTTAATGTTAGCAAAAATACTTAATATCACTATTGATAAAGATAAGTCTTGTTTATTGGCACCAGTTTATGGAAAAATACTGGCAATTCTACATAGAATGGATATCTTCCTTAATGCTCGCAATGTCGGTGGACTGAAAAACCAATTGTTTGGTTCATTTTTAGGACTATTTAAAGGTGTAATCTTTGTTTTGATTATTGTAGTTGTATTACAGAGTATGGACTGGGCTACACAAAACCATGCCTGGGTAGAAACTACTGGTACACTTAGGACTTTTCAAGATTGGGGCTTTGATATTAAGCCTTTCTTATCAAAACACCTGTTATTTATAGAATTAGAACCAGGTGATGCACTTACTAATATTGTAAACGGCATCAAATCAGAGGGATAAATTATGTGTGGTATTGTCGGAATATTATCTACAACAAAAAAAGATGTTGGCGTTTATGTCTATGATGCGCTAAGTATTATTCAGCATCGTGGCCAAGATGCTGCCGGAATCACAACTGCTAGCAAAGGCAGATTTTATATGCGTAAAGGAAACGGGCTGGTACGTAACGTTTTCAGAACGAGACATATGACCCAACTGATTGGTGATATGGGTATTGGGCATATCCGCTACCCGACTGCTGGCTCTGCATCTTGCGCTGAAGCACAACCTTTTTATGTTAACTCGCCCTATGGAATTGCTTTTGCACACAATGGAAACTTAACCAACGCCGATTCATTAGCTAAAGAATTATTTGAGCAAGACCTGAGACACACGAACACAAACTCAGACTCAGAAATTCTGCTTAATGTGTTGGCTAGTGAAATGGCAAAGGAGCAAAAGCGCCGCATCAATGAAATAGACATATTTAAGGCAGTAGCAAAACTTCACCAACGTGTAAAAGGGGCATATGCTGCCATTGGTATGGTCCCTGGTTATGGAATTTTTGGTTTTCGAGACCCTCACGGAATTAGACCCCTTATCATTGGTCAAAGAGTAACTGACAAAGGCACTAAATATATGATGGCCTCGGAAAGTGTCGCTTTAACTGCACTGGGTTTCAAGATAATACGCGATGTCAGACCTGGCGAAGCTATTGTAATCGATCGAAAGGGAGACATTCACACTCAGCAATGTTCTGAAAAATCTGAACTTAATCCTTGTATCTTTGAATTTGTATATTTTGCGCGTCCAGATTCTATCCTTGACAATATTTCCGTATATAAATCTCGCCTTAGAATGGGTGAGAAACTTGCTGAAAAAATTAAATCACTCTGGCCCGATGAAACAATTGATGTGGTTATGCCAGTACCTGACACATCAAGAACTGCTGCCTTACAGTTAGCCAATGCTATTGATGTGAAGTACCGAGAAGGTTTTATCAAGAATCGATATATAGCCCGAACCTTCATTATGCCAGGACAGAAACAGAGGAAAAAATCTGTTCGGCAAAAACTCAGCGCTATTGAACTTGAGTTTAAAGGGAAAAATGTGCTTTTGGTAGATGACTCTATCGTTCGCGGAACAACGAGTCAAGAGATCGTACAAATGGCTAGAGCTGCGGGCGCTAAAAAAGTGTTTTTTGCTTCAGCTGCTCCACCTGTTCGCTATCCTAATGTCTATGGTATTGATATGGCCAGCAAAAATGAGTTTGTTGCACATGACAAAACTGACGATGAGATATGTCAATCCATTGGGGCAGACAAATTAATCTATCAAAACCTTGATGACTTGATTTGGTCTGTACAGCAAGGGAATCCAGATATATTGCATTTTGACTGTTCTTGTTTTGATGGAAAATACATTACTAATGATGTTGATAATGACTATTTAAAGAATATAGAAGTGCTCAGATCTGATGAAGCAAAAGAAAAAAGTATAATAAATGAAAATTCAGAACTAATATACAATCAAGCTGACTGAGTTTCATCTTTACAATAATGAAAACTAAAAAATTTAAAACCAAAGCAATCCGCGAAGGATATCAAACAACTGAACAACAGGAACACTCTGCGGCTATTTTCTTGACTTCTAGTTTTACATTTGATAGCGCTGAGCAGGCAGCTAAAAGGTTCGCTAATGAAGAGCAGGGAAACATTTATACAAGATTTACCAATCCTAATGTTCGAGCTTTTGAGGATAAATTAGCCGCTCTTGAAGGTGCAGAATCTTGTATCGCCACTGCAAGTGGCATGTCTGCTATTTTTGCTACTATTATGGGTCTCCTTAAAACTGGAGATCATATTGTTGCTTCACGAGGAATGTTTGGTACTACGACTGTGCTGCTTAATACTATTGTAAGTAAATTTAATATTGAGGTGACTTTTGTAGATTTACCGGACATTGATGCTTGGAGAGGCTCAGTGCAGAGCAATACAAAAATGTTTTTGTTGGAAACTCCATCTAATCCTCTAGGTGAGATTGTTGAGATTGATACACTTGCAACTTTGTCAAAAGAACTTAGCGTCCTGTTGACAATTGACAACTGTATTATGACACCAGCTCTTCAAAGACCATTGAAATTAGGTGCAGATTTGGTCATTCATTCTGCAACAAAATATATTGACGGACAAGGCCGATGTCTCGCTGGTGCCGTTGCTGGTAATGCCAAACATATCGATGAAATACGCAGTTTTTGTAGAACAACCGGCCCAACACTTAGTGCCTTCAATGCTTGGATTATGTTAAAAGGACTCGAGACTCTTTCGTTAAGAATGAAAGCGCATTGTGAAAATGCCCTTAAACTTGCTGAATGGTTGCAGAGCCAATCATCAGTCGAAAAAGTTTACTATCTTGGTCTCAAATCACACCAGCACCACGATATTGCAAAAACTCAACAAACAGGATATGGGGGCATTGTCTCTTTTGAAGTTAAGGGTGGGATAAAGGAGGCATTTCGGATTATTAATAGCACTAAAATGATTTCAATTACCGCAAATTTAGGTGATACAAAAAGTACCATTACACACCCGGCGACTACCACTCATAACCGTCTTTCGGATGAAGAAAAAAGAAAAAGCAATATCTCTGATAATCTAATTCGTGTCTCCGTTGGGTTAGAGGATATAACTGATATTATAGCTGATTTGAAGCTCTAACTTGAATTTCAAGGTCTAGTTAAAGTGTGATAAAATCGCAACACAGTAGCTATTGCAAAGATAATGAGAAAAAGCAGTTATTCATACGAGGAACTCATACAATGTGGCAATGGAGAATTGTTTGGATCTGGTAATGCTCAACTCCCTCAACCTCCAATGCTTATGTTTGACCGTATCATTAAGATTAGTGAAACTGGTGGAGAGTATGGAAAAGGTGGATTGACAGCAGAGTTAGACATTAATCCAAAACTGTGGTTTTTTAACTGTCACTTTAATGATGATCCAGTCATGCCGGGCTGTCTTGGAGTTGATGCTATGTGGCAACTGGTTGGTTTTTATCTAGGCTGGCT
>CAZSHL010000030.1:0-11609 GCA_964606585.1 uncultured Piscirickettsiaceae bacterium | reverse complement strand
TGGGTGCGGGTGGATTTACACCTTTAACAGCTAGGAAAACTCTGAGTAAGGGTAATTATGACTTAATTGCATTCGGTCGCTGGTTTTTGTCAAATCCAGATTTACCAGAACGAATCAAAAAAGGATACGAATTAAATGTATATGATAGGGATACTTTCTATGGTGGAAATGAGATAGGATATACCGACTATCCAGATTATAAAAGCGTAATAAATTACAGTAAACAAAGGTATAAACTAATTTCTCAATCGTTAATCGGAAGATCATTGAGTTAATTTTTATTAAGGAGTTTGAAATGAAAGTAGGATTTATTGGACTTGGTAATGCAGGCGGCAAACTTGCTGGAAGTTTATTACGAAATGGATTTGACCTCACTGTAAGAGACTTGAATGAAGATTTTGTTAACGATTTTGTTTCACGTGGGGCAAAAAGTACTAATTCTCCAAAAGATCTGGCCGAGAACTGTGATGTGATAATTACCTGTTTACCATCACCAAAGATATGTTCTCAGGTAATGGAGTCAGATGATGGCGTGATTGCGGGTATTAGCAAAGGAAAAATATGGCTTGAAATGAGTACCACCGATGAAGCTGAAATACGTCGTATAGGTTCTTTGGTAGAGTCTAGAGGTGCTTTTCCTGTAGATTGTCCTGTCTCAGGTGGGTGTCATCGAGCAGCTACTGGAAATATATCGATTTTTGCAGGGTGTACACGAAGTACTTTCGAATTAGTCCTACCAATATTAACGACTATGGGTCGGCGTATCCTACATACAGGAGATCTAGGTACGGCTTCTATATTAAAAGTAATGACCAATTATTTAGCTACAGTTAATTTAACATCAATCTCGGAAGCATTGACTACGATGAAGTTAATTGGTATGGATATGAATGTTACTTATGAAGCTATTAAGGCTTCTTCGGGAAATTCTTTTGTCCACGAGACAGAATCACAAGTTATTCTAAATGGAAGTCGCGACATTAGCTTTACAATGGATCTTGTTTCAAAAGATGTCGGAATATTTAATGACTTAGCCCGACGTCAAGGTTTAGATCTAGAAATCGCTCCTCTGATTGTTGATATTTTTAAGGATGGCGAAAAAAAATATGGCTCGCGTGAACTATCACCCAATATTATTAAAAGACTGGAAGAGCTAGTAGATGTAGAAGTAATAGGGGTAGGTTTTCCTGCAGAAATTATTGATGATGAACCCGAGGAATCTGGCTATGAAGTGGTAATAAAGGGAAGGCATGACTATTAATTTAGCATTACAAGTTATATGAATATTGAAAGCTTAATTGATCTGAAAAGGTATCCAATAAATCAACCAGATTGCAGCGAATATCATGAAATAGTTACGTATGTGCAAACAGAACTTGATGGCGATGGTTGTAGTGTTTTGTCAAATTTCTTAAGTAGTCAAGGTCTTGAACTTATTGCTAGCGAAGCTGAATCAAGAAAATCGCAAGCTTATTATTCAGACTCAAAGCTTTGCAATGTATATCTAGCCGAAAGAAATCCTAATGAATCAGAGGACCATCCACAAAATATTTTTCTTGAACGTACTAACGGCTTTATTACAGCCGATCTATTAGGTAAAGGAACCTACTCACACGAGTTATATCACTGGAAGCCTCTTAGAGAATTTCTTGCAACTTGTTTGAGCAAGGAAAAACTCTATATCTATGAAGATCCGGTTTCCAACATGATTGTTAATCTATGCAAACCAGGACAAACATTTAACTGGCATTTCGATACTAATGAATTTACTATCACATTTCTACTTAATAGGGCAGAGTCAGGTGGTCATTTTGAATACGTTCCAAATCTTAGAACAAAGCACGACGAATGCTTTGATGAAGTAAGAAAAGTTTTAAATGGTGACCGCTCTAGAGTGAAAAGACTAAATTTAAATGCAGGAGATTTGCAGTTTTTCTTAGGTCGATTTTCTCTGCATCAAGTGACAAATAATACTGGTAAAACGGACCGCATCTTGTTGATTCAGTCTTTCACTGAAATGCCAAATATTATTGGCAATCCTCAGCGCGTTAAAGAACTTTATGG
Source organism: uncultured Piscirickettsiaceae bacterium (assembly GCA_964606585.1). GTDB lineage: Bacteria > Pseudomonadota > Gammaproteobacteria > PS1 > Pseudothioglobaceae > Pseudothioglobus. Next base: position 9,545 of record CAZSHL010000030.1, on the reverse strand, counting down.
TAAGACCACTAAGGATCATAAGGAAAAGGCTAGTGAGCGAACTCGTAGTGACAAGTTGCTTGATTAATTAGCAGTTTATAACAATAGTTTGCAGCATCAAAAGCATTAGTAATTACCAAGTATTTCATTAAAAGACTCGGTAAAATGATTTTTATCAAATTAATAGGTACTTGTTATAGGATGATTAAATATATATTGGCTGTTATTTTTGTATTAGCTCTTATTGGAGGAGCTATTAGGTTTCAATCGAATGAGGAAAGTTGGCAGTTAATCATTAATAAACAAGATGCACTACATAGTGTCAAGAATGGTGCAGTCCGTATCTACAAACAAGTCAATCAATTAATTTCTGATTCCGATGCAATTGAAACATCAACGCTAATTGTTGAGGATTAACTGTCATGTTAATCCAACCTAGACAACACAATTGAACCGTTTGTCCCGCCAAAACCAAATGAATTTGATATAGCGTAACTGATTTTGATTTCTTTTGCCTCATTGGCAGCATAGTCAAGGTCACATTTTGGGTCTTGATTAAATATATTAATTGTAGGTGGTGCAACTTGATCTCTTATTGAAAGAGCTGTAAAGATTGCTTCAATCCCTCCGGCAGCCCCTAATAGGTGTCCAGTCATAGATTTTGTTGAGCTCATGACAATGTTTTTTGCATGCGAACCTAGTGATAGTTTTGCGGCATCAGTTTCAGCAATATCTCCAGCAGGAGTAGAAGTTCCATGGGCGTTAATATAGTTTATTTGGTCAGGGTTTATTTTTGCATTATTAATTGCATTGTTCATACATCTAGAGGCGCCTTCTCCACCTTCTGATGGTAGAGTCATGTGATAAGCATCGCCACTCATTCCATACCCTAAAACTTCAGCGTAAATCATAGCACCTCTCTTTTTTGCATGCTCATATTCTTCTAGAACTATCACACCGGCGCCATCACCAAGAACAAAGCCGTCTCTATCAATATCCCATGGTCTTGAAGCAGTTTTAGGGTCATCGTTACGTGTTGAAAGAGCCCTTGCAGCGGCAAAACCACCTAAACCGCAATTAGTTGTTGACATTTCAGTTCCCCCTGCAATCATAATATCTGCATCACCATATTCTATAATTCTGGAGGCGTCACCAATATTATGTGTACCGGTTGTACAAGCCGTTACTATGGCAAAATTTGGGCCCTTTAATCCATATTTTATTGACAAGTTTCCTGAAACCATGTTGATAATAGAGGAGGGCACGAAGAAGGGTGAAATTCTTCTTGGCCCCTTATCACGAAAAAGATTAGTTGTTTTTTCTATAGTCTGTAAACCGCCAATTCCTGCTCCAATAGCAACGCCAATTCTTTCTGCATTATTATCATTAATTTCAAAACCACTATCTTCAATAGCCTGAATTCCGGCAGCCATACCATAGTGAATAAAGATGTCCATTTTTTTTGAATCTTTAGGATTAATATATTTGGAAACATCAAAGTTATTTACTGAACCACCAAACTTAACTGTCTGTTCAATTGTGTCAATATTTTCAAGTGTAGCTATACCAGAAACACCATTTAGAACATTGTTCCATGATTCTTCGACGTCTAAACCAACTGGGCAAACCATCCCTAGCCCTGTAATTACTACCCTTCTATTTTTCATAACAAAAATACTAAAATTTAGGATAAAAAAAGGCGCTTAATAAATAAACAAAGCGCCCTAGGAATATATTTATTTGTAACTATAGATTTGCATTAATGTAGTCTATTGCTTGTTGTATAGTTGTAATATTTTCTGCTTCTTCATCAGGAATTTCACAGTCAAACTCTTCTTCAAGCGACATAACTAATTCAACAGTATCTAGAGAGTCAGCACCTAAATCATCAATAAATGAAGCGTTATTGTCAATTTCACCACTCACATCTAGTTGTTCACTTACAACTTTGCGCACTCTATCTTCAATACTCATAATAAAATTATTCCTTAATTGGTAAAAAAGTTATCATTTTATAGTCAAATAATGCTTTTGTCGGGTTAAATTTTAATTATTTTGTTGTATATACCTACTTCGATGAAGCCACTCAGATATCGAACTAAAATTTCACCTTTAATATGGTGTCTTTAATATTTGCTTTTAGTTTAATGTGCAGAATAATGAAAAAACAATTTTAGACATTGGCAAGATTTCCTTTAGTTTCGAGCCAGGATCTTCTATCTGTTGCACGTTTTTTTGATAACAGCATATCCATGGTTTGGTTTACTTGCAAAGGGTTATTTAGTGTTAATTGTATAAGACGTCGTGTATCAGGCTGCATTGTGGTCTCTCTTAATTGTCTTGGGTTCATTTCACCTAAACCTTTGAACCTTTGTACTTGAATCTTTTGCCTTTTATTTTCTTTTAAAAGTTTCTTTTCAATGGCTTCCTTCTCTTTATCATCAAGTGCATAAAATACCTGTTTTCCTGCATCTATTCTATATAGTGGGGGCATCGCAATATAAACATGACCTTCTTTGACTAGTTTTGGAAAATGTTTCACAAATAAGGCACAAATTAGTGTTGCGATATGGGCGCCATCGGAGTCAGCATCTGCCAATATGCATATTTTGCCATAGCGTAAGTTTGACAAATCATTGTTGTCTGGTTCTAGTCCAATAGCAACACTTATATCATGAATTTCATTAGATTCAAGCACCTGAGTAGAGTCAACTTCCCATGTATTTAAAATTTTTCCTCTCAGTGGCAAAATTGCTTGATATTCCTTGTCTCTAGCTTGTTTTGCTGAACCACCAGCAGAATCGCCTTCTACTAAAAAAACTTCAGTTTGTTCAAGGTCACTACTTATGCAATCTGATAATTTTCCCGGAAGTGCGGGCCCACTTACTATTTTTTTACGTATAACTTTTTTCGAACTTTTAATTCTAGATTGGGCATTGAGAATTGCTAGTTCTGCAATCTTTTCAGCTATATCTGTGTGTTGATTGAGCCATAAGCTAAATGAATCTTTAACGACACCAGATACAAATGAAGCACATTCTCTAGATGATAGTCTCTCTTTTGTTTGTCCAGAAAATTGAGGATCAAGAGCCTTAATTGATAATACAAAGGCAATTTTTTGCCACACATCATCAGGCGTTAATTTAATATTTTTTGGAATCAAGTTTCTAAATTCACAAAACTCCTTGAGAGCATCTGTCAGTCCTGAACGAAGTCCATTAACATGTGTACCTCCGCCAGTAGTTGGTATTAAGTTAACATAACTCTCAGTAGTAATATTGGTATTATTTTCAGTCCAAGTGAGGGCACAATCTAACTGATCATCTTTAGATTTAAACTTAGTAACAAAAGGCTCTAGAGGAAGGCATTCAAGTCCATCAAGACTGGTTTGTAAGTAATCCTTGATTCCGTCTTTATAAAGCCATTTGTCTAGGGACTTTGTGTTATCCATCTGGTTTTCAAAATTAACTTCAAGGCCAGGACAAAGAACAGCTTTTGAGCGGAGATTATGACGTAGTTGTTTGAGAGAATATTTAACTGAATCAAAATATTTAGGGTTTGGAGTAAATTTGATTAGAGTGCCAGTATTTCTTTTGCCAACCTCGCCGATTTCTTGCAACTCTCCTGTTTTAATACTTGATTTGAATTCCATATAATAGTGTTTACCACCTCTTTTAATCCATACTTCGAATTTACTTGAAAGAGCGTTTACTACTGAAACACCAACTCCATGTAGTCCACCTGAAAATTGATATGAGTCATTTGAAAATTTACCACCTGCATGTAATTTAGTAAGAATAACCTCTACAGCAGGTGATCCTTCTTTAGGGTGAATATCCACTGGTATACCTCTACCATTGTCTTCAACAGATACAGAGCCATCGGAATGCAGTGTTACGTTAATTTGGGTTGCATATCCAGAAACAGCTTCATCGACACTGTTATCCATTACTTCTTGAACGAGATGGTTTGGCCTCTCAGTTTCAGTATACATGCCTGGGCGTTTTTTGACTGGTTCCAGGCCAGTAAGTACTTCGATAGAGGAAGCGTCGTAATTAGACATAGTTAGAGGTTAAATATTTGGCACTCATAATACCAAAAAAAGCCCCAAAAAATGGGGCTTTTTTTTGCTATGTTTACAATAAAATTACATCATGCCTGGCATTCCGCCGCCCATGCCACCCATATCAGGCATTGCAGGCGCTGCACTATCTTGAGGCATGTCTGTGACCATTGCTTCAGTAGTAATCATAAGTCCAGAGATGCTTGCAGCATGTTGAAGAGCAGCACGAGTAACTTTTGTTGGATCCAAGATACCCATCTTAAGCATATCACCATAGGCATCTGTAGCTGCGTTATAACCAAAATTACCCTTACCTTTAACTACCTCATTAAGAACAACAGAAGCTTCACTACCACCATTGGCAACTATTTGTCTTAAAGGTTCTTCTAAAGCACGCTTACAAATACTTATGCCAACATCTTGATCACTATTGTCACCCTTAGTAGATTTTAGAGATGAGATAGCACGTACAAGTGCAACTCCACCACCAGGAACTACACCTTCTTCAACAGCAGCGCGAGTAGCATGAAGTGCATCATCTACGCGGTCTTTCTTCTCTTTCATCTCAACTTCGGTAGCTGCACCAACCTTAATTACTGCAACACCCCCAGAAAGCTTAGCTAGACGTTCTTGAAGTTTTTCTCTGTCATAATCAGAAGAGGTGCCTTCAATTTGAGTTTTGATTTGACCAATGCGTCCGTTGATATTATCCTTAGAGCCAACACCATCAATAATTGTTGTGTTTTCTTTTCCAATTTCAACTCGTTTAGCTGTGCCTAAATGCTCTTCAGTTGCTCCTTCTAGTGATAATCCAACCTCTTCTGAGATAACGGTAGCACCAGTAAGAATAGCAATATCTTCCAGAATTGCTTTACGCCTATCACCAAACCCAGGAGCCTTAACAGCAGCCACTTTGACGATACCTCTCATATTATTTACAACCAAAGTTGCTAAGGCTTCGCCTTCAATGTCTTCAGCTATAATAAGTAGGGTTTTACCAGCCTTTTGTACTGCTTCAAGAGTAGGTAATAAGTCACGAATATTAGCAATTTTTGCATCATGCAACAATATAAATGGAGATTCAAGGTCTGCAGTCATAGATTCTTGATTATTGATAAAGTAAGGTGAAAGATAGCCACGATCAAACTGCATACCTTCAACAACATCAAGTTCGTTATTTAATGTCGAACCCTCTTCAACAGTTATAACACCTTCTTGACCAACTTTTTCCATTGCCTCTGCAATAATATCACCTACAGTAGAGTCTGAATTTGCAGAAATTGTTCCAACTTGCGCTATAGAGGCAGAATCACTACATGGTTGCGAAGCCTTTTGGAGTGCTGCTACAACAACCTCAGTTGCTTTATCAATTCCACGCTTAAGATCCATTGGATTCATGCCTGCAGCGACAGATTTAACGCCTTCAGATATTAGCGATTGTGCTAATACAGTTGCAGTTGTAGTTCCATCACCGGCAATATCATTCGTTTTGGAAGCAACTTCCTTAACCATCTGAGCGCCCATATTTTCAAACTTGCCTTCAAGTTCAATTTCTTGAGCCACTGTAACGCCATCTTTAGTTATAGCAGGTGCACCAAAAGACTTGTCTATAACAACATTTCTGCCTTTAGGTCCTAGTGTAATTTTTACAGCATTAGCAAGTGTGTTAACACCTGATAACATTGATTCTCTGGCTTCTGAGCCAAATTTCACATCTTTTGCTGACATATCTTATATCTCCTCTATTCTTCAATAACTGCAACGATTTCGTCTTCACTCATCACTAAAAGTTTTTCTTCACCAACAGTGATTTCTGAGCCTGCATATTGGCCAAACATTACTGTATCGCCAACTTTAACGTCCAAGGGAGTAACATCTCCTTGGTCATTTTTCTTACCATTACCTGTAGCAACAACTTCACCTCTAGAAGGCTTTTCAGCTGATGAGTCAGGAATAATTAAACCGCTTGCGGTTGTTTTCTTTTCTTCTACTCTACGAACTATAACACGATCGTGTAAGGGACGAATTTCCATACTTTCTCCTTGATTGGACAAAAAAAAATGTCTTTGAAGAATGCTATTCTTCTAGACGTTCTTTAAGCTTTTTAATTGCTTTATTTTCAAGTTGGCGAACTCTTTCAGCAGAAACACCATACTTGTCTGCTAGAGTATGTAGGGTCGCTTTTTCATCTTTCAAGTATCTTGCACGTAAAATATCAATACTTCTTTCGTCAAGTGAAGAAAGAGCTTGGTACAGCTTACGATGCTGCTCTTCTTGATTTCTATCAGTCAATAATAATTGCTCCGGCGTCGCTTTAGGATCGGCAAGGTATTGCTCTGGTGTATAACTATCCTCGTCATCATGAACTTCAAATGCAATGTCATTTGACTGAAGTCGCGATTCCATTTCAATAACATCTTGCTTTCTTACACCTAAGTCATTGGCAATTTCTTCCGCTTGATCATTAGATAAAGAAGTATAGATATGAGATTTAGCTTGTTTAAGTTTAAAAAATAGTTTTCTTTGAGCTTTTGTTGTGGCAATTTTAACAATCTTCCAATTCTTAAAAATATATTCATGAATTTCAGCACGTATCCAGTAAACTGCAAAAGAAGATAGTCTGACTTTTTTATAGGGGTTAAACTTTTTAACAGCCTTCATTAGACCTATAGTTCCTTCTTGAATAAGGTCAGCATGCTCTAGTCCATATCCTTTATAGCCATGCGCAATAAAGGCTACAAAGCGCATATGAGAAAGTACTAGTTTTCTAGCAGCTGATAAATCACCGTTATCATAAAGATCAACAGCCAAACCGTATTCTTCCTCTGGAGTAAGTATAGGAGGGTACTTCTGTACCTCTAGACTTCTAGAAGTGTCTTGTAATGATAATGCGTATTCACTCATAATTTTTTACTAAATCTAATTTCAGAGGAAAATTATACCAAAATTTCGAGTTATATCAATTTTTTGAGTAATTTTTTGTATTTTATTGATTGTTCTGAAATTAACAACTTATTCCTCGCAAAAGACTCTTTTGGTCTACATATGATCGATTCTAGATTATTCAAGGCTTTATTAAAATTTTCATTAACAACTAAATATTCGAAGTATTTATAATGCAACATTTCATTATGAGCTTTGAGCATTCTTTTATTAATTGTTGATTGGTCGTCTTGATCTCTTTGTAGAAGACGTTCTTGAAGTGCTTCTTTTGAAGGTGGCAGGATAAAAATACTTACAGCATTTGGCATCTTCTCTTTGACTTGATTAGCTCCTTGCCAGTCAATTTCCAAAATTACATTTTGATTTTGATTGAGTTTTTCTGTAACTGATTCATTAGCTGTTCCATAGAAATTATCGAAAACCTTAGCATATTCTAGAAATGCATCCTCTTCTATCATTATTACGAATTCCTCAACAGAAATAAAATGATAGTTAACACCATTAGCTTCTTCGGATCTAGGTTTTCGAGTAGTATGAGAAACTGAAACGCTAAGATTGCTATTTCTTTTAATTAAAGCTTCTACTAAGGAAGTTTTTCCACAACCAGAAGGTGCAGCAATTATAAATAAATTAGACATAATTATTTTGGAACATAGCCCTTTATTGAGTCCAAATTATCAACATCAAAAAAATATTTTTCCATTTGTTCTTTGAGGTAAGTTTGGGATGAACTTTCAAACAAGTTTAAGTTGTTTTCATTAATCAACATGGTTTGATGATCTAGCCACATTTGCCAGGCTTCCTTAGATACGTTCTCTAGTATCTTTTTTCCAAGCGTACCAGGGTAGGGCGATCTGTCAAGCGCTTCCAATTCCTTATTTAACTTTATACAAAAAATTGTTGTCATATCTTTGCCACTCGAATACCCAAAAAGAATAAGCTTGAGAAATAAATCAAAATTGAAATAAGTATTGTTTTAGATATCATTATGATTCTTTCTTGAGCTATAGATTGCAAATACGCCTCTATATTTGCTGAAGTAAGGTAAATATAAAGTGCCATTATAATACTTGCTATAGCGACTTTAAATAACATATTTACAAAATTATTGTCAAAACTAAAAATAGACTCTTTACAAAGATAATAATATAACAAAGCCGCATTTAGCAGGGCAGAGATAGAAGTTGCTGCTGCTAGACCAATATGACCAAAGAAATACGCTAAAACTATATTTAAAAATATATTTGAAACCATGGCTGCTATGCCGGCCTTGACTGGTGTTTTAGTGTCACCCCTAGAAAGGAAAACCGGTGCAAGAATTTTGATCGCTATAAAGGCCATCAATCCAGCGCCATAAGCTCTAAGACTTTGTGAGGATTTTTTTGCTGCATAAGCATCAAACTCTTGATATTGGAATAGTGTGACTATAAGCTCTTCAGATAACATAACTAAACCAATACAAGAGGGAGGTCCCAATAAGAGTGCGTAAACAAGTGCTTTGTTAATGGTGCTTATATATTGATTCATATCATTTTTAGCATAATAGTGACTCAATTTGGTCAATGCAACAGTTGCAAGGGCAATTCCAATTAACGCCAATGGTAATTCTAAAAGTCGGTCTGAGTAATAAAGCCATGAAACACTTCCAGCAATAAGAGTTGAAGCAATCATGGTATCAATAAGAAGATTTATTTGTGATACTGAGACGCCAAATATTGCTGGAATCAGGCGTTTTTTTAGGAGTGTGAGAGCTTCATGGTGGCCAAATTGTATTTTTGGTAAGCGTTTGATTTTTATTAAAAATGGTATTTGGAAGAAAAGCTGAGCAAACCCCCCAATTAATACTCCCCAGGCAAGAGCCATAATGGGAGTATCCAGATATTGTGATAAAAATATTGCGCTAAGAATTAATGAAATATTCAATAAAACAGGAGTAAATGCAGGAATGCTAAAATTATCATAAGTGTTTAAAATAGCTCCAGATAAGGCGGTTAAGGATATTAACAATAGATATGGGAAAGTAATTCTTAGCATGTCAGTTGCTAAATTAAATTGTATAGTATCAGCTTTAAAGTAAAAACCCCAGGCAAATAAAAATATTACAACAGGAGCTAATATAACTACAAAAATAGTTATCAGAATAAGTATAGTAAAGAGCTTAGTTCCTATATGGTTAATAACTAGCTGGACTTCTGCCTCAGACTTGTTGGCCTTAGTGTCAGCTAATATTGGTATAAAAGCCTGAGAAAAGGCGCCTTCTGCAAACAATCTTCGAAAAAAGTTTGGAATGCGAAAGGCAACTAAAAAGGCGTCTGAAAGACTATTTGCTCCAAAATATCTAGCAATAAAAAAATCACGAACCAAGCCTAAAATACGCGACAATAAAGTCATCACAGTTATGACACTGCTAGACTTTAATAAAGATTTTTCCATTACAAAAAAAGTTTAACTATCTTCACCAGGTCCGCGCATAATTCCAACTCGAGAGTTTCTAATGCATTTTATAAATTGCATAACTTCTGGACTTTCGGCTTCAGACTTTTCTAATTCTTTAAGTTCA
>CAZSHL010000029.1:0-11887 GCA_964606585.1 uncultured Piscirickettsiaceae bacterium | reverse complement strand
TTGCCTGCCTGACCCTGATAGGGTTGAGACCGAAGAAGAGTTGCTGGCAAAAATTAAAGACTAATAGGCTTTTATAGAGTTTCTTTTAGCGCAGACAATAAACGCTCTATATTTTCTTTTCTTGATGTATATCCCATTAATCCAATTCTCCATATCTTGCCCTCAAGCGGGCCAAGACCAGCTCCGATATCAATATCGTAGTTCTTCAACAGTGATGAACGAACTCCTAAGTCGTCTTGGTTTTGAGGGATTAGTACGCTGTTTAGTTGTGGCAATCTATTAGCCTCATCAACCAAATAATCGATACCTAGGCTGTTAAGACCATCCCTAAGAAGTATATGGTTTTGTTGATGGCGATTCCAAGAATTCTCAATACCTTCTTCACTTAACATTACTAAGGACTCATGCAATCCATACAAAGTATTAACCGGTGCAGTATGATGGTATGCGCGTTTTGCATTCTTGCCCCAATAACCCATCACTAAGTTGAGATCTAGAAACCAACTTGTTACTGGTTTTTTTCGATTACTTAGTTTTTCGATAGCTCTTTCGCTGAAACTAACAGGAGATAGCCCGGGCATTGCCGATAGGCACTTCTGAGAACCTGAATAGATGGCATCTATACCCCACTCATCAACCCTTAATTCGGAGCCTGCTAATGAAGTTACTGCATCAACAATATTAATGCAACCATGTTGATCAGCTATTTTGCAGATAGTTTTGGCATCAGAAATAGCGCCGGTCGAAGTTTCTGCATGAACAAAGGCAACAATTTTAGCATCAGGGTTATCAACTAATGTCTGTTCCACCTTGTCAGGACTAACCGCATTCCCCCAGTCGTCCTCAACGACAATTGCCTCACCACCAATGCGGGTAACATTTTCTTTCATGCGTAGACCAAAAACACCATTGATACAAACGATGACCTTGTCACCCGGTTCAACAAGGTTTGCAAAGCAAGTCTCCATGCCTGCAGATCCAGGAGCTGAGACAGGCATCGTAAGTTCATTTTTTGTCTTAAATGCATATTTCAACATTTCCTTGACTTCATCCATCATGCCAACAAAGGCTGGATCTAAATGTCCAATAGTTCTCCTAGCCATTGCATCTAGAATTCGAGGGTGAACATCCGAAGGACCAGGTCCCATCAGTGTTCTTTTGGGGGGATTAAATGAGTTCATATAGTATTATGTTGTTTGTTGTTAATTTATTTGTTGGTCATACCAATACACCGTTCTAAATCAAATAAAACCAATATATAATTTGTCTAGAAGCGATTATTATCGTAGAAATTTAATCAGTCGTAAGTAATAAAATTCATAACTGCTTGAATTCAACTAACCGGGGTATTATAACCATTTAATATTGTAAGTTTATGACAACCTTGAATCAATTAAAAAATGTCTTGCCAAGAAGTTCTGTAATCTTTGGTTCCGAAGCAACGCGTCCATTTGAGTGTGATGGTCTGAGTGCCTATAAACAGCAACCTTTAGCTGTTGTATTGCCCCGCAATATTGAACAAATAAAAAAGGTTTTAGAAATCTGTCGAAAATATAAAACACCTGTTGTCACTCGTGGTGCTGGAACAGGTCTCTCTGGTGGTGCAACGCCTATTGAGGATTGCGTAGTTTTAGGACTTTCCAAGCTTACCCGCATTATTTCAATTGATACAGAAAAACATCTCGCAGTTGTTGAACCTGGTGTTCGTAATCTTGCAATTAGTGAAGCGGCGGATGAGTTTGGGCTTTATTATGCTCCCGATCCATCCTCTCAGATAGCTTGTACTATTGGGGGCAATGTGGCAGAGAATGCTGGAGGAGTTCACTGCCTTAAGTATGGCTTAACTTTTAATAATATTGAGGTCATTAAAATGTTAACCATTGATGGCCAAGAGTTAGTGCTATCGCGTCAAGACGAAGGTGTTGGTTTACTGGCATTGATGAATGGTTCAGAGGGCTTACTCGGGGTGATAACGGAAATAACTGTCAAGCTGATCCCAAAACCGAAAATAGCTAGGCTTGTTATGGCTGGATTTACCAGCGTTTCTGATTGTGCCAATGCAGTGGCAGACATTATAAAGGCGGGTATTATTCCAGCAGGCCTAGAAATGATGGATAAGCTCGCGATTGAGGCTTCAGAATCCTTTGCAAAACCTGGATACCCGCTTGATGCAGAAGCCCTTTTGTTGTGCGAACTCGATGGCATTGAGGATGACGTGGAAGAGGAATTGAGACAAGTCGCTAATCTGCTTGCATCAGCTTCAACTATAAAGATTTCAGAGTCTGAGTCTGAAAGGCTACTTTTATGGAAGGGTCGTAAATCTGCCTTTCCAGCAGTTGGAAGGTTATCTTCAGACTATTACTGTATGGACGGTACAATTCCAAAGCGCTACCTTGCTAACGTTTTGGAAAAGATAAATTCACTATCTAAGCACTACAACTTGCGAGTTGCAAACGTTTTTCATGCTGGAGACGGCAACCTTCACCCCTTGATAATGTATGACGCGGGTGTTGATGGGGAGCTTGAAAAGACAGAAGCCTTTGGAAATGACATCCTAAAGCTATGTGTTGAAGTTGGAGGTTCTATTACCGGAGAGCATGGTGTCGGCGTTGAAAAATTGGATGCTATGTGTGTCCAGTATAGCGAAGATGAACTGAAAATATTTCATCAGATTAAGGAAGCCTTTGATCCTCAATCACTCCTTAACCCTGGGAAAGCGGTGCCGTCTCTTCATCGTTGTGCCGAATTGGGAAGAATGCATGTTCATAATGGGGAGTTACCTTACCCCGAGTTAGAGCGCTTTTAATAATGAACACTATAGAACAACTTCAACAAAGAATTGTGCAAGCTGAAAGGCTTAAAATTGTATGCAATGAAGGCATAGATGGGAAGGGTATTCTTAATGTTTCGAATTATTGTGGTGTTGTTGAGTATTTTCCAGAGGAGCTAGTTGTCACGTTTAAGGCAGGCACTAGAATAAATGAGATTGATGACATTCTAGCTAAAAATAATCAGGCACTACCTTTTTATTGCCAAGATCGAGAACAAAGTATTGGCGAATTTTATGCGACTTCTGGACCAGAGTTTGCCGATTATGTGCTTGGAGTTCAAATTATAAGCGGTGAAGGAAAGTTGCTTAATTTTGGCGGCCAAGTCATGAAAAATGTCGCAGGTTATGATGTTTCAAGGCTGCTTGTTGGTTCGAGAGGACGACTAGCTTTGGTGGCCGAGATAAGTCTTAAGATCTTTCCAAAAAGAGTTGCAAAACTCCACCAAAAGAAACCAAATGAAAGAAACCAAGTTTCCGATTTACACCTTGATTTTGAGAAAAAATTAAAGCAGATTTTTGACCCTTTAGGTGTTTTTATCTGATGCATTCTGAGATTCAACAGCCAACACTTTCCAGCTTTGATAATGAAAAAGCGGGCCAAATACTGGAAAGTTGCGTTCATTGTGGTTTCTGTCTAGCGACATGCCCAACCTATCAGTTGTTGGGTGATGAATTGGATTCTCCTCGTGGGCGCATATATCTGATCAAATCTGCACTAGAAGATAATAGTTTTACTGAACAATCTCTTAATCATTTGGATCGATGCTTGACTTGTCGTTCCTGTGAAACAACATGTCCTTCAGGAGTGAAGTACGGCGAGCTTCTTGATATAGGTCGCAATTTTATGGAGGTAAAGAGGCCTAAATTGCAATCGATTTTTCGTTTTCTTGTTCGCAAGATTCTCACGACGACATCGATCTTTAAAGTGTTGGGTTTTTTTGTCAGACACTCAGGAATATCAGGTGAGGCAATTAGACCTGAAAAAATACATTCAAAAGTTTTATTGCTTGGGGGCTGCGTTCAACCAACGTTAGCGCCCAACATCAACCATAGCATTAAGAACATTCTTGCAAGGCTTGGAATTGATGTGATTGAAAGTTCTCAAGGAGAGTGTTGTGGCGCACTTGATCAACATCTTGCAGCAGCAAATGATGCAATAATGAAAGTGAAGCGCAACATAGATTCATGGCATACACTTCTAGGCTCGGAGGTAGATGTTATTATTTCTAGTGCTAGTGGATGTGGCGTTATGGTTAAAGATTATGCTAGTTTGTTTGAGCCGAAAGATTCCTACTATGAAAAAGCTAAATTCATTGAAAAGCATACCCAAGATATAGCTGAGTACCTAGTGAAACAAGATTTAACTCAGTTTAAACTTTCTGAATTGAACATATCTTATCATGAGCCATGTACGATGCAACACGGTCAAAATTTAGACGGTCTAGTCGAATCAATTCTAGAACCACTAGGTTACAAAAAAGAAGCAATAAAGGATTCACATATTTGTTGTGGCTCGGCAGGAACTTACTCCATCTTTGAGTCAGAATTATCTAATCAGCTGAAGAAAAATAAAATTGAAAACCTGACAGAAAGCAACCCGCAAATTATAGTGACTAGTAATATAGGTTGTCTGATGCATCTCCAAAAAGGAAGCTCAATACCCGTAAAACATTGGGTTGAACTACTGGATGACTAGAAAGAGAAAGGCTAAACAAAAACTTTACCAATTAGAGATAGAAGGACTGTCTCATGAAGGCAGAGGTATCGCTCATAGCGACGGAAAAATTATCTTTGTCAGAGGTGCATTACCTAGTGAAACTGTTATTGCTTCGCGTAGCCTTATGAGAGCAAAGTATGAGGAGGTTGAGGTGGTTGAGATTCTTAAGCCATCACCACAAAGAATTGATCCTAAATGTGAAGTTTATGGCGTTTGTGGTGGTTGTTCATTTCAGCACTTGGATAGCAAAAATCAAATGAAAGTGAAGCAGGATTGGTTGCGTAGCACCTTTTTTGGACAGTCCAAGGTTGAGCCTAATTTATGGTTGGAGCCTGTACAGGATGAGGTTTGGGGGTATAGAAGAAAGGCTAGGTTGGGAGTAAGATATGTGCAGAAAAAAGCAAAGGTGTTGGTTGGATTTAGAGAAAAAAGATCCTCATTTATTACTGAGATGGAACGTTGTGAAGTTCTTCATTCGTCATTAGGAGAAAAAATCAATATTCTATCTGAATGTATTGAGAAATTGAGCATCAAGGAACATATACCACAAATAGAGCTTGCTATAGCAGATAATGCTACTATCCTTATTCTGAGGCATCTTAAGCCATTTAATAAAGACGATAAGATCACCCTAAAAGATTATGCTAAATTATTAGAAATTACTTGGTACACTCAAAGTGGGGGTCTAGAAACGGTTAGACCTCTGTTTGATTCCACAGAGTTAGTCTACTCTGTACCAGAACACAATATAGAAATGACATTTTTGGCAAGCGACTTTACGCAGGTAAATTTTGCACTTAACCGGAAAATGATTGATCTTGCACTAACTCTTCTAGAGTTGGATAAAAACGACGATGTAATTGATCTTTTTTGTGGTCTTGGAAATTTCACGTTACCGATTGCTCGCCATGCAAAAAGCGTTGTAGGTATAGAAGGAGATATAGGCCTTGTAGAACGTGCCAAAGAGAATGCACAAAGGAATGGGATATCGAATGCATCATTCTTTAAGGCTGATTTGTTTGAAGATGTCAGTGGTTTTGAGTGGTTTCGGGGCAAAAAATATAACAAGGCGTTAATCGATCCAGCCAGAACAGGTGCAATTGAAATTGTTGCTTTGCTGTCCAAACTTGGTATCGACAGATTGGTCTACATTTCATGTAATCCCTCAACCCTTGCCAGGGATGCAGCGAAGTTAGTCGAACTAGGATTTGTTCTTGAAAAAGCTGGCGTTATGGATATGTTTCCACAAACTGCACATGTCGAGTCAATTGCCTTGTTTGTAAGGGCGAGTTGATTCATTTTCATCTTCATTCAGGCTTTTGTTATGGTATTGTTATATTCTATTTTTTTGTACTAATAATTTAAGATTTCATGACATATAAACGTAATTTAATGCCAAAACAAGCCTTCCAGAGGCTTACAGACAATCCTCAGGCTTTGTTTATTGATGTTCGCTGTAAGGCAGAACATAAGTTTGTTGGTTATCCGGAAAACTCTGTTCTTATTCCATGGATGGACGAACCAAATTGGTTTCCCAATCCGGAAAAATTTTCAGAAGCGGTTATAAATAAACTACAGGGAAGTGAAGACATTTATGGGACCGAGATTATTTTGATTTGCAGAAGTGGTTATCGATCAAACGATGCACTAAAGTGCCTTGAGAGTAATGGCTTTAAGCAAGTCTCGCACGTTGCCAGTGGTTTTGAAGGAGATCTTGATGAGGATGATCAGCGTGGTAACTTGAATGGTTGGCGACATGATGGTATGCCTTGGTCGCAAAGCTAAACTTTCTCTAGTTTCGCATAGGAGTTAATTAGCCATTTTGTTCCTGCATTTTTGAATTTAATTTGTAGACGCATTGAATCACCAGAGCCTTCATAGCTAAGAATTGTTCCAAGCCCAAACTTGGCATGCTTTACAACTTGTCCTATAGAGTATCCCGATGAATTTGTTGCTTTGATAGATGAAAAATACTGACCCTGATTTGTGGAAAATTGTTGTGCACCAATAGCTCCAGGATTGTCAATATAATTTAGATATTTCTTTGGTATTTCTTCAATAAATCTTGAAGGGAGCGAATAAAAGGATTGTCCATGTATAAAACGCTTGCTCGCATAACTAAGCGAAAGTAGTTTCATAGCTCTGGTCATCCCTACATAACATAAACGTCTCTCTTCGTCCATCAAATGAGGTTTGTCTTTACTTTGCCTTGTTGGAAATAGATCTTCCTCCATGCCGACCAAAAAAACAACTGGAAACTCTAAGCCTTTTGCAGAGTGTACCGTCATTAATTGAACACAGCCCTGATTACTTTGGTTTGATTCACCACTTGAATCAAGCGTTGCTAAAGCAATAAAGCCTTGGGTTTCATTTAGATCACTATCCTCCTCATAAACGTATTGTTTTGCCGCACTAACTAACTCTTCAAGGTTTTCCTTTTTGCTACCGGCCTTATCTGTTTTATCCTTAGCGTAATAGTTCATAAGGCTAGATTTAGTGATAATAGTGTCAACCTTTTCGCTAAGATTGAAATTGATTGTTTTTTCTTTAATCATTTCTATCAGGTCGATAAAGGATTGCAATGAATTAGACGCTCGTGTTGGCAGTTCTTTTACTATCTCAATCGATGCTTGAAATAAATCCGTATGTTTTTCCGTCGCAAATTTTCTAATTTTTTCTATGGTTGCAATACCAATACCGCGGGTAGGAAAATTGACGATACGTTCGAAAGCTATATTATCACTATGGTTTTCAATAAGCCTTACATAGGCCATCGCATCCTTTATTTCGGCTCGCTCAAAAAAACGTAAACCTCCATAAATCCTGTAAGCGAGATTATGCTTAATAAGAATCTCTTCAAAGATACGTGATTGAGCATTAGAACGATAAAGTACTGCACACTCATTTAAATTCCTTCCTTGGCTAAACTGAGACTCGATTTTTGCGACAACATATTGTGCCTCTTCAGTTTCAGTTTTTGCGTTAAATATATCGACAGGATTACCTTTGTCAGTTTCTGTCCATAGCGATTTCTCTAATCTTTTATTGTTATTGGCGATCAATGCATTGGATGCATTGAGAATATTGCCAGTGGAGCGGTAATTCTGTTCAAGTTTTATGACCTCAATTGGGTTAAAGTCAGTTTCTATTTTTTGTATATTTTCAATTTTTGCTCCACGCCAGCCATAAATAGATTGGTCATCGTCGCCAACACAAAATAGGCAACTTTGTTCGTTATATAGAAGCTTGATCCATTCATATTGAATACGGTTTGTATCTTGAAATTCATCAATCAGAATATGCTTAAATTTTTCTTGGTATTGATTCAAAATACTTTCATTGTTGTTCAGTAGTTGATAAGTTCTAAGTAAAAGGCCTGCAAAGTCAACTAGATCATTAGCTTGACAATACTTTTCATAACTATCAAAAATCTTAGCACTTTGTTTTACAAAGTAGTTATGGCCAGGGTCAATTTCAGCTGCAGTAAGACCTTCATCTTTTTGTTGATTAATAAACCATTGAACTCTTCTGACTGGAAATTTTGATTCATCTATGGAGTTTTCTTTCATGATGCGTTTGATAATTCGAAACTGGTCCTGAGAGTCCAAGATTTGGAAGTTTGGAGATAAATTGGCTTCAATTGCATGACCTCTGAGGATACGGTGAGCTAGAGAATGAAAGGTTCCTACCCACATTCTTCCAATTGGTCTTCTCAATAGATCTGTAAGTCTTTCCTTCATCTCATTCGCCGCCTTATTTGTAAAGGTAACAGCAATGATGTTGTCAACATGAATATTTTTTTCTAATACTAGGTAATGAATTCGATGAGTTAAGACACGAGTTTTGCCACTACCAGCACCTGCTAGAATTAAGGCGTTAATTCCACTTCCGAGAGTAACAGATTGTTTTTGTTTATTATTTAGATTGTCAACAATAATAGATGCCATTTTAAGTCAATAATATACAGTTAAATGGGCAGCTGTGTGTTAAGAGCTAAGTGAGATAAATTTCTCTAAATCTTCGATACCAATTTCACCAATAAAAGTTTGAATCAATTCCCCCTCCGGGCTGTAAATTAGAGTTGTAGGCATTCCTAGAATATCACCAAACTTAAGATACTCCGAAGCATTTTTGTCGTTATACAAAATAACAGGATAGTTTATTGAGAAGCGTTCAGAAAATGCGTCAATAGCCTTTAAATCAATAGGCTCATAATCCAACCCCAAAATCTCAACCTGGTCAGAGTTTTGGTCATAATACTTTACAAAAGCAGGGATTTCTTTTAAGCAGGGTGTGCACCAGGTAGCCCAAAAATTAACGACTAAGTATTTGCCATGAGTAGTTTTTTGTGTATGGATATTGCCTTTCGTATCAGTTAATTCGAATTCAATTGATATTTCATTTTGTTGCCATAACGGTTTGAGCCAATCGACAACATCTCCAAATGAAAAAGCCTGGGTTGTATGAAAAGGCGCAACGAGCAATAGTATAATTAACGTTTTTTTCATGAAAAAATAAATGACGACAAAGATATATCATAATTCTCGATGCTCTAAATCTAGAGCAACACTGGCCATTTTAGAGCAAAACAATATAGATTTTAAAGTTGTTAACTACCTTCAGGAGACTCCAAGTGAATCTGAATTGAGGTCGCTATTATCTGATTTAGGTATTATTGCTAGAGATTTACTTAGAAAAAGTGAGCAAGCATACAAAGATCTAAATCTTTCTGATAAGTCGAAATCTGATGATGATTTAATTGCAGCTATGATTAAATTTCCAATTTTGATTGAAAGGCCAATTGTAAAGACGAGTAAGGGTGCGGTAATTTGTAGGCCGCCAAAGAATGTTTTAAGTATCCTTTAATAGTGTAGCTATTCTCTATGGTAAGGATGCTTGTTTAGCAGGCTATGTCCACGAAACAATTGCTCAACGACCAAAAGTCTTGCCATGTTATGTGTCAATGTGAGTCCTGATAGGCCCCATAGTTGGTGACATTTTTGTTTACATTGTGTAGATAAACCTTCTGCTCCACCAATTAGAAGTGCTACATTATCGCCTTCCAGTTGCCAATCCTTTAGAGACTCGGCAATGGCTTTGCTGGTTTGCTGCTTTCCTTTCTCATCAAATCCAATCAGAGTTGTTGAACTTGAGGCTACCTTAATCAGCATATCACCTTCGAGTGACTTAATTTTTTCAATGCTACTTGATTTTCGATTTTGGGGTTCTAGGACTGTAATTGAAAAATTATAGTTACTTGGGAGCTGTTTTTGATAGTGCTGAATGCCTGTATTGAGCCATTCAGGGAGTTTTTTACCAACTACTATAAGGTTAATTTTCATGTTATTCAGATGACCACAATTTCTCTAATTTGTAGAAATCCCTAGTTTTTTCAATCATTATGTGTGCAACCACTTCTCCTAAATCTATCAAAGCCCATTCACCAAACTCTTCACCCTCGATTCCAAGTATCGTCATCTTGAGTTTTTTGGCTTCAATTTTAATATTATTGACAATACCCCTTACATGTTGCACTGATCTGCCAGTTGCAATAACAATAGCTTCCATATCAACGCTTTGTGACATCACATTAAGGGTGATTATATTTTCCCCTTTAAGTTCTTCTATTGCATCAACAACGGTTTTGATTTGTTTCTCAAGATTCATTTAGTTGGAGGTAATCAATAACTTTTTGAGGTAGTAAATCAACTAGGCTTTGGTTGGAGGAGATTTTATCGCGAATGTCGCTAGAAGAAATATTAATCAAGGGTGTGTTAGAAAAAAATAATAGACCATTTTGCTGTAATTTTAATTGCTCAACATTTTTAGTTATCTGGAATGAATCCAATAAAGAATCGCTACCACTATAACCTTCTCTATTAAGTACTACTAGATGTACTAATTGAGAAAATTTTTGCCAGTTCTTCCAAGTTTTAATAGCAAGAAAACTATCCATGCCGACAATTAAGCAGATTGGAGAATTGTCATGTACTTCTTTTAGTTCGTTTAGTGTGTCAATGGTAAAAGACTCACCGCCACGACTAATTTCTCGCTCATCAAGTTCAATAGATGGGTAATTTTCTAGAGCAATCTTTATCATTTGCAGGCGCTTATCAGAAGAAAATTTTAAATGCTCTTTGTGCACTGGTATACAACAAGGAACCAAATACAAGAGTTCTAGTTTGAGTTCATCTTTAAGTGAAGTTGCTGTTTCCAGGTGACCCAAATGGATAGGATTGAATGAACCACCATAGATTCCTATCATAACAAGGCATTTACCTCTTCAAGCGTCATCGGGGACATTGGATAAGTACGTGTAGAGTCATGAACATGCATACGATAACGAACGAATGTATCTTCATCTTCAATCAGCAAAAAAGGGTTTGCTCTTTTCTGTTCGGCGATCGTTGTGGTAATTTCTGAACCATAGTTGTGGCCACATAAAAGGAGAATGTCATCTGGCACCTGATTTTTTATTTTGTTTAAAGAATGAAACAGTTTAATCGGGTTAGAGCCAGCTAAACTGCAAATTCCTACACCATAAACAAACAAAGTATCGCCAGCAATTAGATGTTCATCTAAAAGATAACAAACTCCGCCGGCAGTATGCCCTGGTGTTTCAATAATTTTAATTTTAGTTTCACCGAGAGAAAGGTTGTCACCATCTTCGACAGTATAGAATTCATTATCAATATTGAGATAAGGAACCTCATTAACACCAACAGTTATTTTTGCTCCTGTTCTATTGGCGACTTCGTCCACTGCATTTGTATGGTCTCCGTGCCAATGAGTTACCCAAATATCAGTCAATTGATAACCTTTATCTTGAATTTTCTTTATAAAAAGATCGGGCTCCCAGGCAGGATCAACGATAGCGCATTTCTTAGTCGCCTTATCAAAAACAAAGTGGATGGAGTTTTCATAAGCGCCAATATGATAGAGCACTTCGATTGAATAACTATTACTGTTAAATATTTTTTCCATTCTGAATAATATTTTACCTATTTTGGCTTGACTGAAATGAGATAGAGATTATAATTACGTTTTTGCTAAATAACCCAGTTTTTGGGGCTATAGCTCAGCTGGGAGAGCGCAACACTGGCAGTGTTGAGGTCGGCGGTTCGAACCCGCCTAGCTCCACCACCCTAAAACTTTTTTAAATAAGGATTTTCAACGGATTCTTAGAAAAAATGAAATTGTATTTTCTTGAATCTAAATCCAAGAAAGTCGTATATATCCATAAAACAACTAAGGTCAAATTTGAATTAGCCATATTTTTTATTTAATTATTTATGGTATAACTATTTTGACAAATGATTTTTGTCTAACAAAAAATAGGA
>CAZSHL010000028.1:0-11951 GCA_964606585.1 uncultured Piscirickettsiaceae bacterium | reverse complement strand
AGCAACGTATAATTTCAACTCTTTGGCGGGCCCCAACTGACAAATCACCGACCACTTGTTGTGGATTAATATCTAGACCGTATTGCTTTGAATATTTGGTAATCTGTTCAGTGAAATCATCATCCAAACCAATATCGTCAAGACCGAGTATGATGTTTTCAGCAACAGTCAAGGATTCAAACAATGAAAAGTGTTGGAATACCATCGCTATACCCTGTTCCCTCGCTTCAAACGGACTCTTTGGAGTGTATCCCTCACCACACCACTGCATTTGTCCACTGTCCGGTTGTAAAGAGCCATAGATGACTTTGACTAAAGTCGATTTGCCTGCACCATTCTCACCCAACAAAGCATGGATACTGGCAGGCTTCATGCTTAGTGAAATATCATCATTTGCTTTTAAATCTCCATAAGATTTAGTGATATTTTGTAGCTCTAGTTGATATTTCATTGTGTCGCTTTCTGTTTTTTGTTTTCAAGAAAATTCAATAAATCCATAGCAATTGGAATCGATATCGCACTCGGTGATTTTAAAAACTTATGTTTTTCTCCTATCGGACAAATTAATCTGTCGACGGTTTCATTAGGCCACCCTTTTTGGCGTAACCTCTCTCTAAATCTATTACCTTTTATTGTTGAACCTATCATACCTAAATAACTAAAACTGTTACGACTTATAATCTTCTCACAAACTTCAAAGTCTAATTGATGACTATAGGTAATAACCAAACAGTATGAATTTTTAGGTAGTTCACTCGCTATATCCACAAAATTATCGCATATGATGTTTATTTGGGTTGTATCCCCTGTGTAATTTTCGAATTGCAAAGGTCGATCATCTATCCAATAAATTGTTATCGGTAAATTAACCAAAATAGGCATCATAGCTTGTGCAATATGTCCAGCACCAAAAACCGCTACTACTTGAATATCGCTAAAGGTATGCTTTTCGAAACAAACCTCTATCATCCCCTCTTTAGGAGAAGAAATTTCCGCCATCGAGGTACTTTCATGACTCTCAATCAAGGTTTTCGAGATATCAAATATTTTGTCATTCAAATCGTTTAATTTTGAATTCTTAGTGTTATTACTGGTATAGATAATTTTATCTCCAACATCATATTGATCTGTCGTAGAACTAATTAGGGTTGCGGTAACAAAGTCTTGTTTTTGCTCTATTAAATTTGCTATATTTTCTAACCAGTTATTGGTATTTTCCTGGTCTAGACCTTGACCAGAAATTCTTTCAAACATTACCCTTACATAACCGCCACAGCATTGCCCAAGTGTTGCACCTAGAGGATATTTTATTAGATTTGTATTGAGCTCAGATTGGTTCAGTAATTCTTCCGCATAGTTTAGTGCCTGGTACTCTAAATTACCGCCACCGATACTACCATAGTTCGAATTATGTCCTGCATAAATTATTTTTTCGCCATCGCTACAAGGGGTAGATCCTTTGGTTTCTATAACTGTTAATATAACAAAGTCACTCTCAAGCTCGAGCAACTCTTTTAAAGGTTGCAACCAGTTGTTCATAAATTATCTGTTGATATCGTTAAGATTAAAGAATACTTCTTCAAAGCCTGCAGGCGCATTTAGTCCAGATTTATTGTCGTTGTCAGCATTGAAAATGGCATTCTTGATTGCTAGCCATGTCGATATCGCCAACATAAGTGGTGGTTCCCCGACTGCCTTTGATTTGTGGATTGTATTCTCATGGTTTGAAATATCTGGCTTAATGGTGACATTAAAGTGCTCAGGGGTATCACCAATTGCGGGAATTTTATAGGTAGAGGCGCCCGTTGTTAGTAGCAGTCCGGAATCACTCCACTTAAGTTCTTCCGAACATAGCCATCCCATCCCTTGAATAAAACCACCAACTATTTGACCCATATCGATCGCTGGATTTAGTGAAGCGCCAACGTCATGCAAAATATCCACTGCTAGTAACTTATATTCACCTGTTAAACAGTCAACGACAACTTCACTGACGCAGGCTCCATATGAAAAATAATAAAAAGGTCGTCCAAGTTTTTTCACTTCATCGTAATATATTTTTGGAGTTTTGTAGTAGCCATTACTAAACCACTCCACTCTATTAAGGTAGGCCAAAGATATGAAATCATCAAAATCCATTTTTTTGTTGCCGAGAAAAACTTTCGACCTTGAAAACTTTATATCGGACCCCTTAATTTCAAAGTGCTTAATCGCAAAAGCTATCAAATTGTTCTTAATTCTTATACATGCCTCTCTTGCAGCCATGCCGTTTAAGTCTGAACCAGACGAAGCAGCAGTTGGGGATGTGTTTGGAACCTTTGCGGTACTAGTAGCAGAGACTTTTACTCTTTCAAGGTTAACCCCAAACTCGTCAGCAACGACCTGTGCTATTTTGACGAATAACCCTTGTCCCATTTCCGTACCACCATGATTTAAATATATGCTACCGTCTTTATAGATATGAACTAGCGCACCTGCCTGGTTGAGCAAAGAGGTCGTAAAAGATATCCCAAATTTAACGGGTGACAGAGCTAACCCTTTCTTTAAGTATTTGTTCTGTTGATTAAATATTTCTAAACTCTTGCGACGCTTTTTATAACTGGATTGATTAACCAATTGGCTGGTAATTTCATTAATAATGTTATCTTTAACCACTTGGCTATATGGCGTTGTGTTATTGGTTTTTTGTTGGTAATAGTTAAGTTCTCTAATTTCTAAAGGGTCAACTTCTAAGTTATAGGCAATTTCTTCTAAGATATTTTCAATTGCCAACATCCCTTGAGGTCCACCAAAACCTCTAAATGCGGTATTTGATGCGGTGTTGGTTTTGCACAAAAAACCACGAAAACTTGCGTTCGGTAGGTAATAGGCGTTATCTGCATGAAATAATGCGCGAGCAACTATCGCTTTCGATAAATCTAGTGAGTATCCACAACGAGCTGCGAATTCAATCTTGATACCCTGGATTTGCCCTTGATCGCTATAACCGACCTTATAGCTAGCAACAAAGTCATGTCGCTTTCCTGTCATTAATATGTCGTCTTTTCTTGGCAATCTAGCTCTGACCGGGCGCCTGGCTTGTTTTGCAAAAATTGCACAAATACATGCCAACTGCGATGAATCCGTCTCTTTACCTCCAAAACCACCACCCATTCTTCGAGTAATTATCTCGACGGCGTTGTGTGGAATTTCTAGTACATGGGCAACAAGATGTTGAACTTCGGTTGGATTTTGGGTGGATGAGTGAATAACCATCTCGTTATCTTCGGTAGGAATTGCCAATGCAACCTGTCCTTCTAAATAGTAATGCTCTTGACCACCTATTGTTAATTTGCCAGATAAAGTATTAGTGGCTCTTTTGATGGCCTTGTTAGCGTCACCTATTTCTATTTCAAGGGGATCACTAAGGAAGCTTTTTTTAGACATCGCCTGTTCGATAGTGACGATTGATTCGTGCTCGGTTACGTCAACATTCACAAGGGTTGCGGCCTTTCGTGCGTTTTCATGACTGTCTGCCAATACTGCAGCGACAGCCTGACCATGAAATAAAATCTCATCCATTGCCAGTAATGGCTCATCATGCTTTATAGGACCAATCTTTAAGTGTTCAATATCTTGAGCCAATAGAATACTATGAACTCCATCTGCCATTTGTGCCTTTTTGGTGTCAACAAGGTTAATCTTGCCATATGCAACATTACTTAATACAAAAGCAACATGTAGGGATTCTTCTGGAGATGCAATATCATCAATATAGGGGGCACTTCCTTGTACATGCATATGTGCACTGTCATGAACGATTGCCCTACCAACGAAGTTTTTTGTACTTTCCGACAAGTTGTTTTTTGTAGTACTGATAGTTGTCTATGCCTCCATATAAAAGCTTTCTTTGTTGGTCTCTGATAGATAAGCTATCGCTTCCTCATTAATATTGAGTATAGTTTTCTTTACTAGGTTGGCTGAAACCCGTAAACGATATTCTGCAGAAGCGCGTACATCACTCAATGGTGAAAATTCATTTTTTAATGCCTGATAGGCTTTCTGAGTTAACTCATCACTATCCCAGTACTCAAGTACCACCTTTTCTAACTCCTTAGCTCTTTGCGGTATACCTGACATGCCACCCAATGCAATAGTGATTGATTTAGGCTCTTTATCATGCAAGTTAACGTTTATGGCCATACAGACAGCAGAAATATCGTCTTCATATCTTTTCGATATTTTGTGGGAAATCAAATGCTCCTCTTTTGCTGGTTTGGGAATAGAGATGCTTTCTATAAATTCGCCTTCCACAAGGAGAGTTTTTTTATAACTAATAAAAAAGTCTTCTAGGTTTACTGAACGTGTATTTGATTTATTTCTGAGATTTAGCTTTGCTTTGAGCGCAATCAGTACTGGTGGCATGTCACCGATTGGTGAAGCATTAGCAATATTGCCTCCGATTGTTGCCCAATTCTTGATTGGAAGTGATGCAAAGCGTAGCAAAAAACTTTCCAATCCTGGCCAATACTTTATCAAAATTGAAGATGCGCTCTGATAGGTGACTGCTGAGCCAATCTCTATTTTCGTCTTTTCATCGCTTATGTTATTTAATTCTCGCACCTGGGAGATATTGATGATGTGATCAAACTCTTTGACTGATTGTGTAATCTCAAGATTCAAATCTGTCCCACCTGCCAATATTTTTGCGTGCGGATGATTGCTTAGAATTTTTGTTAAGTCCTTTAAACTTTTAGGTGCATCGTAACGAACATTGTTGTCGTTATTTTTGTAACTCAAGCTAATACTTTTATTTTCATTTAACTTGACCAGTGTCTGTTTTATTTTTCTTTGATTTTTGCTGTAGTAGTCAGTAGGCTTTTTCGTTTTTCCATTGATTGCAGAAAAGGCTGCAGCAATAATCGGTTTGTATCCTGTACATCGACAAAGATTGCCAGACAAACCTTCATTTATTTTAGCAATGCTTATATTATCTTCATTATGGTACATAGCAAATAGAGACATCACAAAGCCTGGCGTACAGAAGCCGCACTGAGAACCATTTTCAATTACCATCGCCTGTTGCACTGGGTGAAGCTTTCCATTCTCCATTAAACCCTCAACCGTGACTAAATGTTTACCTATCATGCTACTCGCTAGGGCTATGCAGGTATTAATACTTTTGTACTGAACAATTTGTTTATTCTTTGTAACTACCAATTCCCCAACCACTGCTGTACAGGCGCCGCAGTCACCAGCGGCACAGCCCTCTTTAGTTCCAATAAAATTGTTATCTCGTAGCCACTGCAAAACAGTAGTGTTAGGGTTTATTAAACCTAGCTCGGTTGGAGTTATATTTTGATTTAGTAATAAATGCACTAACTACCTCTATAGGTCGAATAACTGAATGGAGAAATGAGCAATGGTACATGGTAATGTTCATCATCCTTGTTGATATAAAAGCGAATCACTACATCCTTAAGAAAAGGACATTCAATGTTTTTAGCATTAAAATAATCATCAACTGCAAACTCAAGCTCGTAACAGCCTACAGAAAATTCTGCACTAGACAGTAATGGATCGTTACATCGACCATCTGCGTTTGTTTGCGTAGAATTAATTAAAACTAATTCAGCATCTCTACGATACAATTTAATTTTCACACCTTGGGCAGGTGTACCAGAGCTGGTATCCAAAATGTGTGTCGTTAGTTGTCCCATATTGACTCCTATTTATTTATCATTTTTTATAGGCACGTTTACCTAGAATATAGACCTCACTGACAAGTCTATCATCACCAAGCATCATTAAGCAAAACAATAAGTCTTTAATATCATTAACTGTCTTAATTTTTTGTCTAATTAGTTCAGTTGCATTAAGATCAAGAACAATAAAATCTGCCTCTTTGTTGGTCTCGAAGTTGCCGATACTATGATCAATTCCAAGCACTTTAGCGGCACCCAAAGTGGTCAAATAAAATGCCTTTACTGGGTCTAAATTGTAGTCATTTAGTCTACAAATTTTATATGCCTGATTCATTACATCAAACATAGAAAAACTGTCACCACCTCCAACATCAGAGGCTAGTGCAACATCTATACCATAACTCTCAAGCTCATCAAGGGCAAACAAACCACTTCCCAAAAAAAGATTAGATGTAGGGCATAGGGCTACCTTGGATGAGGTCTCCGCTATACGTTTATATTCATCTTCGGTATTATAGATACAGTGACCAAAAACCGAGCTTGGTCCTGCAAGTCCGAGTGAATCGTATACATCAAAATAATTATTAAATTTAGGGTAGAGCTCCTTTACCCAAACTATCTCCTCATTATTCTCGTTGAGATGGGTCTGTAAAAGAACGTCTGGATGCTCTTTTAATAATTGTGCCGCTTTAATTAATTGCTTTTCAGTAGAAGTAGGTGCAAATCTTGGGGTTACCGCATAACTCAAACGATCTTTATTGTGCCACTTTTCAATCAACGCTTTAGAATCAGTATAGCTACTATCTATATCATCACACAGACCGGCTGGAGCGTTTCTGTCCATCATAACTTTTCCGGCAATCATGCGCATATTTCTTTGCTCTGCTGCTGTAAAAAAAACATCTACAGATTGTTTGTGCGAAGTGCAGAAAGTCATCGCTGTTGTCGTTCCATTTTTAATCAACTCATCGAGAAATAACTCTGCAATCATGGCAGCGTATTCGTTATTCGAAAACTTCTGCTCCTCTACAAAGGTGTATTTGTTTAACCACTCTAACAAACTTGTGCCAAAGGAGCTGATAACCTTGTATTGTGGGTAATGAATATGAGAATCAACAAAGCCGGGCATCATTAAGCTATCTTTAAATTGCACAACTGAATCTTCAGAACTATATCGGCCTGAAACCTCGGAATATTCACCAACCTCAACAATTCTTTCGTCATTGGTCACCAATAATCCATCTTGAAAGTAGACAGGCTCTATCCCATTGGTGGTTTCAATGAAATGAAAGATTGAACCCCGATATAATTTATTGTTACTCATTTTCCTGTTCAAACCAAATTCTTAATTTCTCTCTTTCCGCTGAAGTCATGTTGGTTTTATTATTAAGCGGCATCGAGTTGCTTGCCACAGCGCGCTGATAAATTAGTTCTTTACCCGCAAAAATCTGTTTCTCAGTATCAAGAACAAAACCGCCAGGAGCGACCACAAAAACGTCGTCCTTTGGATTTTTTGAGTGGCAAGTGGTACATCGTTGTTTCATAATGTCAACCACCTCAGACATACTAACTGTGGCAGTATTTTCAAATTTGTTTTGGCCTGGTGGTGACAAAACGTAGACCATCACCAGAATAGCTAAAACAATTACTCCAATGAGACTATTTGTTGCCTGTCCAACACCTCTTAGATTGAAATAATGGCGTATCAGGACAAGTACTCCAATAATTGCAATTAGCACCAACCAACCATATGTTCCACTATAGAGTCCAGGATAGTGACCGCTAATCATTGTAAAAACAACTGGTAGTGTAAAGTAATTGTTATGTCGCGAACGGATATAACCTTTCTGTCCTAAATCTTTACTTATATCGGTTTTATCGATGCAGGCAGCTACCAATTTTTTTTGTACCGGAATGATTACAAAGAAAACATTTGCGACCATAATCGTACCAATCATTGCACCAATCTGCATATAGACCGCTCTTGGGTTAAAGATATTGCTATACAAGTATGTACTTAGAGTAATAACAGCAACCAGAATAGCTATAAACATAGGCGAATTATTAACCAATTTTGACTTACCCATCAAATCATAAATAAGCCAAATAATTAACAACCCTAGCAAACTTAAACCGACTCCATATAGAGGCAATATTGGACTTTCAGAATTCAACAAATAGCTACTGGCATTGAAATAATAAATGACCGCTAGAAGAAGCATTCCTGAAATCCAAGTGAAATAAGCCTCCCACTTAAACCAATGTAACGGCTCGGGTAAATTTTTTGGATATTTCTTATATTTTTCTAGGTAGTAGAACCCTCCACCATGTACAGCCCACAAATGGCCAGCGATCTCATCTCTATTGCCTACCCTATTAAGTTTATTCTCCAACCAATTAAAGTAAAAAGATGCACCAATCCACGCAATACCAACAATAATGTGTAGTAGTTTAAGTGACACACTTATCCAATCGAGTAGATATATTTTCATCATAATTTGAGCTCTACTGAAATATTAGGTTCTTTGATAGGATAAATAATACATTGCTCTATTTTGTCAGATTTAACTGCGTGCCTCCTATCGATAACAATGAAATGGACATCATCTTCGATACTAATCAAAGGGAAATGCCATACCCCTCTTGAGTAATTTACTCCCTGTTCACCATTAGTGACAAAAACTTCAATATCTTTAATGTTTGGTTTTTCAGTAGGTGGCGCAACCACGACTAAAAACGGTATGTTGTCTCTAGGAATAAATGCTTGGCTGAAGAATGGATGTTTTTCTAGCATTTCAATCTTTAGTGGGAATGTTCTCTTTTTAGCAATATAAATATGTACAGCTGTCCTTCCACTATCTTCCTGAGTATCAATTTCAGCTAAGTCAGGGTACTTTTTTGCATAACTAGAATTAATAAGCTGATAATCTTTATTATCACAACTGATTACCTGGCCAAACTTGCTAAAACCTTCAGCTGTAAGTTTTTTTGCTGTAAGCGTTATTTTTTTCATTTATTAACAAACTCTCCCATCAGTTTTAATCTTGCTATACCTCCATCTGGAAATATATCGATACGAATATGAGTGATAGGATTTTGATGTAATAGATCTCTCTTGTTAAAAATATGTATCTGATTCATTTCTAATTTTTTCTTACTAATCAGTTCCGTCCATGAACTGCTTTGTTGGATGATTAAGTCATCATCAGTCTGATCAGTATAGGTCGTGGAGATGGAGAATGTATCGGGATAGTTGCCCTTAAAAAATTTTGTATCAACAACAATCTTGTCAACAACGGCCGGCCTTGATAGTGCAACAATCCCCCAATCATTTCCAGGTTCTCGGCGCCTTCTCGTTTCCCAGCCATCAGCCATACTTGTAGGTTCATGTTCTGCCAGAATATTACTTAAACAACCAAAATGTTCGTCATTTGCAAATAAAGCTCTAGCACCATTTTTATCTGAAATAACATTAGTGCCCTTAATCTCATATATGGTGTCATCGAACCAAATATTTCCATAAGCTCTAAGCCTTGCTATACCTCCATCAGGATACAAAGTTACCTTTAGATGGGTTACTGGGTCTTGAGAGTTAGTAGCAAAAATATTATTAGAATCCCCTTTTAGCTTCTCTCGAGATAACAGTTCAAACCATTCCACAGCTGAACCATTAACCACACGATCATCGGTAGTACCGCTAGGCGCACAACACCCAAGAATTGATATAGCTGGTGCATAATTTCCAGTAAAGTGACTTGTGTCTATATTGAAATCGTTTATTACCGACTTAGCGCCAAGCCTAATGAAACAAAAGTCATTTTTACCATCGCGCCTGCGTCGACTTTCCCAGCCATCCATCCATTTGCCATTTTCGTCATATTTGTCTTCAATAAAAACAGCTTCACTAGATTGAAGCATACGGCTAGACTCAGCAAAAAATTCATCACTACAATAAATGACTTTACTACCTAATTCGCTGCTTGCAACGTTTAATTGTCCATCATGCTGCATAAATTTCCTTAATCCTAAGCCAGGCAATCTTGTTAATCTCAATTAAAGCATTATCTCTTTCTTGTTGAACTGGATTTTGTTGTCGTCTTCTAAAGTTATCTAGTATTTCAGTTTTATCTTTCCCTTTTACCGCCATAATAAAAGGGAAACCAAATTTAGCGTAATATTGCTGATTTAGCTTTTCAAATAGCCTAATTTCGGTTTCACTACAATCACTCAAACCTGCCGATTTTTGTTCATTCGTTGAAAAGTCAGTCAATTCATTTCTTTGCGCCTTTTTACCTGCCAACATTGGATGGGCCTTAATCAGGCTGTCTTGTAAATCTAAATCTGCTTGTAACATAATTTCACTCAAAAGTTGATGAAATAGTTCAAGATTATTATATTTTTTATTTGACAAAACTTCCACTAAAGCTTGTTCGACAAAAAAGGGGGTATGCTCATATAAACTATCGAAAGTATCCAAAAATTCTTTTGAAGATTGTTGTGCCAAATCAGCTGGAAATTTCATGGCTCTTAGGTGTTTGAAAATTTTTCATGCCAATGCTCAGCTATTTGTCTGCGAGTACAAAACCAAACATTATCAAAAGTCCTAACATATTCCAAAAATCTTCGCATCGCCATAATTCTCCCAGGTCTTCCTAAGATACGAGCATGCATACCTATCGACATCATTTTTGGATAATTTTTGCCTTCCAAATATAGCGCATCAAAACTATCTTTTAGGTAATTATAAAACTGCTCTCCAGAATTAAATCCCTGTGGGGTAGCAAACCTCATGTCATTCACATCAAGTGTATATGGAATCACTAAATGCTTATCCTTCTCGGTCTTTCCTGAAACCCAATATGGTAAGTCGTCGTCATAGCTATCACTGTCATATAAAAAACCACCCTCTTCAATCACTAATCTTCTAGTGTTTGGACTGTTTCTTCCGGTATACCATCCCATTGGTCGCTTACCTAAAACATCTTTCAACAAAGATACACAAGCATCCATATGTTCTCGTTCTGTCTGTTCGTCAATAAATTGGTAATCTATCCAACGTAAGCCATGGGCACAAATATCATAATCATTCGCAACCAAGTAATCTGCCAACTCTCGATTACGAGCTATTGCCATAGCAACAGCAAAAATGGTTAAAGGTATATCAAACTCTTTAAATAGGTGCAATATTCTCCAGACCCCAACTTTTGAGCCATACTCGTATATTGATTCCATGCTCATATGTCTCACACCTTCATAAGGCTTTGCCGCAACTATTTCAGACAGAAAGGCTTCAGAAGCCTTATCTCCATGTAGTATGCAATTTTCACCACCCTCTTCATAATTAAGCACAAACTGGAGCGCAACTTTGGCTTTATTCGGCCAATTAGGTTGAATTGAATTACTACCATAACCTGTCATATCTCGAGGGTAATGGTTGAGATTTTCTATTATTTTTTTATCCATCCTAATCCTAAACTTATTAAAGGAGAATTGTTGTTTTTTTAGCTTGAACCTAGAGTTTAATGATTCTATGCTAAAAAATAAATAAAAATTGACATATTTTTTTGACAAAAATTGAAGACAGGAATAGAATATCATCAACTCGGGTATTTGTTTTAATTAAGTAAAAAATCAAAACCCCAAGTTGAAACACAGAATAACTTATACCCGTCTCTAGTAAAAGATTTTTTTTCTGTCTTTTTTTTAACTATAGATTAATGATTACATAACAATAAACTATAAGGAGAGTAAACATGAAACACACAAATAGCTCACGATTAGGTGAGTTGATTAAAAAAACAAGTCTAGCTTTGGTTGCTGGTGTATTTGTCCTGTCTGCGTCTATAGCGCAAGCTGACATTAGACCTGCTGTTGTTTATGACACTGCAGGTAAGAATGACAAATCATTCAATGAAGCTGTATTTGTTGGTATTACTAATTTTATGAATGATACCGGTATTGCTGTTACAGAGCTTGAACCTACGAACGAATCTATGATGGAACAGAGCCTTAAGAAACTTGCTCAGCGTGGCTACAGTCCTATTGTAGCAGTGGGCTTTACTATGGCTAATGCTGTACAGGCCGCTGCTGAAGAATATCCAGACACAAAATTCACTCTAATTGATATGGTTGTCGGACTGCCTAATGTTCAAAACGTGATATACAAAGAACATGAAGGCTCCTTTCTAGTCGGTGTCTTAGCAGCTATGAATTCCAAGACTGGAACTGTAGGTTTTGTTGGTGGTATGGACATTCCTCTCATAAGTC